>CAZKJA010000165.1:0-8144 GCA_964552925.1 uncultured Treponemataceae bacterium | reverse complement strand
GTAGACCCGGTGGCCTCGGGCTTCGAGCGGCCGTCGAGCGCTGAACCGGAAAAGTATGAAATCGACGATTCGATGTTCATCTTCTCCAAGCCCGACCCCTCGGCCAAGATAATCCGGGGGCCGAACATCGGGGAACCGCCGCGAAACGGCCCGCTTCCCGACGCCCTCGCGGGCCAGATAGCCATCAAGGTGGGCGACAAGATAACCACAGACCACATAATGCCCGCGGGCGGGCGGCTAAAGTACCGTTCCAACGTGCCGGCGTATTCGGCATTCGTTTTCGAGAATGTCGACTCGGGCTTCGCAGCCAGATGCGCGACCTTGCGTGACTCCGGCCGGCACGCCGTCATAGTCGCGGGGGAATCCTACGGCCAGGGCTCGAGCAGGGAACACGCGGCGATATGTCCGATGTACCTGGGCGTCAAGGTTGTTATCGCCAAGTCGTTCGAGCGCATGCACGCGGCCAACCTTGTCAACTTCGGCATGGCGCCCCTTATGTTCTCCAATCCGGAGGACTACGATTCGATCAAGCCGGGGGACGCGGTAGAGGCGCCGGGCCTCCGGGAGGCCGTGTCGGCTGGAAACACCGTCCGCGTCAAGATCGGCGGCAAATCCGTCGAGTGCACAATGAACCTGTCCCGACGCCAGAGGGGGATACTGCTCGCGGGCGGTCTCCTCAACAGCGCAAACAATTGAGAGGAGCCACATCATGCATAGAGTCGTTTTGATACCTGGAGACGGCATCGGTCCCGAAGTAAGCGCGGCGGCGCGCGCGGTCGTCGACGCGACAGGCGTCCACGTCGATTGGGTAGTGGAGGAAGCGGGAGCGCACATGCTCGCGCGCTCGGGATCGCTGGTTCCGGATTCCGTGTTCGCCGCGATAGAAAAGCACCGCGTCGCCCTCAAGGGTCCGATAACCACGCCCATCGGTTCCGGTTTCAGGAGCATCAACGTTTCGCTCCGCCAGAAGTACGACCTGTACGCCAACGTCAGGCCGGTCCGCTCGCTGGGCGCGCGGGAGGGCGAGATAGACCTTGTGATATTCCGGGAAAACACCGAGGACCTGTACGCGGGCAAGGAAATCCAGGTTTCCGCCGACGAGGTCCACGCGATCAAGGTAATCACGCGCAAAGCCAGCGAACGCATAGCCAAGGCAGCCTTCGAGTACTCCCGAGCGAACGGCCGCAAGACCGTCACTGCGGTACACAAGGCGAACATAATGAAGCTTGCCGACGGCCTCTTCCTCGACGCGTTCCGCCACGTGGCCGCGGGGTATCCGGAAATCGCCACAAACGAGGTGATAGTTGACAACATGTGCATGCAACTCGTCATGCGGCCCGGTTCCTACGACGTGATCGTCACCGAGAACCTCTACGGCGACATCCTTTCGGACCTGGCGGCCGGGCTCGTGGGGGGATTGGGCCTGGTACCCGGGGCCAACATAGGCACGGATTGCGCCATTTTCGAGGCTGTCCACGGCAGCGCCCCGGACATAGCGGGCAAGGGGCTTGCCAACCCGGTCGCCATCACGCTGAGCGCCGCCATGATGCTCGACCACCTCGGCGAGCCGGCGGCCGCGAAGTCGATACGGGCAGCTGTTGGGAAAGCGGTGGCCGACGCCTCGGTCACGACGCCAGACCTCGGGGGGTCCGGCAACACGGATACCCTTACGCGGGCGATAATCTCCGCGCTCCGTTGAAGGCAGGGCTTGACAATATCCACTGCATTGTCAATAAAAGGTGATAGAATCGATCGGGGGAAAATGCCATGACTCGCGAAACGCTGACGGTGCTCGACAACAGGACGGGGAAAAGCTATGAACTGCCGATCGACTCCGGAACGATCAAGACTGTCGACCTGAGGCAAATCCGCACGGGACCGGAAGACTTCGGCCTGATGGGCTATGACCCGGGCCTGTCGAACACCGCCGCCACGAAAAGCTCCATCACCTACATTGACGGGGATAAGGGAATACTGCGGTACCGCGGCTATCCGATCGAGGAACTCGCCGAGCGCGCGAACTACCTGGAGATCGCCTACCTGGTCATCTTCGGCGAATTGCCGGACCACGTCCAGTTGGCGGCGTGGGAACGCGCGATAAGCCGGCATTCGATGCTGCATATCAACATCCAAAGGCTCATCGAGACGTTCCGCTATGATGCCCACCCGATGAGCGTATTCATAAGCGCCGTGGCTTCGCTGGCGACGGTGTACCCCGACTCGCGCAATGTCACCGACTCGGCGAATCGACGGTTGCAGGTCGAGCGCCTGGTCGCCAAGGTATGCACGATAGCTGCCTTCACCTACCGGCACAACCAAGGATGGCCGATCAACTATCCCGACGAGGGGCTGGATTTTATCGGCAACTTCCTGCGGATGATGTTCAGGATGACCGAAGTCAACTTCACGCCCCACCCCGTGCTTGTGCGCGCGCTCAACATCCTGTTCCTCTTGCACGCCGACCACGAACAGAATTGCAGCACCAACACTATGCGCGACATCGGCTCAAGCCAGGCCGACCCATACTCGGCGCTCGCCGGGGCGGCCGCGGCCCTGTACGGGCCGCTCCACGGCGCGGCCAACGAGGCCGTGCTGCGGATGCTCGAGCAGATAGGCACAACCGCAAACGTCGTCCCCTTCGTCGAGCGGGTCAAGAAGGGCGAAGTCAAGCTTATGGGATTCGGCCACCGGGTGTACAAGAATTATGACCCGCGCTGCCGCATAATCAAGAGGGTCGCGGATGAGGTGTTCGAGGTGACAGGCAAGAACCCGCTGCTCGACGTCGCCCTGGAGCTCGAACGGATAGCGCTTCAGGACGAGTACTTCATTTCGCGCAAGCTCTACCCGAACGTCGACTTCTACTCGGGTCTTATCTACCGCGCGATGAACGTCCCCGCCTCGATGTTCACAGTGCTCTTCGCCGTGCCGCGAACCTGCGGCTGGGTCGCGCATTGGCTCGAGATATTCACCGATCCCGAACAGAAACTTGTGCGCCCCCGGCAGATTTACGAAGGAGCCGAGATCCGTCACTGCGATTCCCCTACGATTCCTTAGCCCGGATATCTCACAGCGGAATCGGGCTAAGCGACCGGTATGGCCAGGTTCCTCACCCAGCGTTCTTTCTTGAGCCAACGGTAGGCGATGAACCATTTGGCGAAGTCGGTCAGCTTGACCAAGCCATACATTGCGACAGGGCCTATGGGCGTAAGCAAGGCGAGCGCGAAGGCGCCGGGGATGAACAAGGCGTACGTGACGCCGACGTCGACGACGACGCCCATCATCGTATCGCCGCCGGCCCTGGACACCGCGAACTGCGCGTTCAAGAGGCTCCACAGCGGAAGGTACGCCGAAATCACGAGCAAGAGACCACGCGTCACCTTGGTCGCATCGCGCGTCAGGTTCATGAAGATAAACGGGACCGCCGCGATGCTCGCCACCTGGAGCAAGGCGAGCATGGCTCCCCCGACCACCGCGCCGCTCATGATCCACCGAGCCTTGAGCCGCGCCTCGTCGAGCCTGTCCGCGCCAAGGAGGCCGCCGACGACGACTCCCGTCGCGATATGGATGCCAGTGAAAATCAGGAAGAAGATGTTCGCGATCGCCCAGCCCGCCGACATGCCCGCTACCACCTCGGCGCCGCCGCGGCCGTTGTACAGCGCCGCGGTCACCGTCTCCGATACTACCCAACTGGTCTCCGATATCAGCATCAGGCTGGACTTGCCCAGGATCTCGCGGAACAGCGACTTACGCACCCTGAACAAATTACGCAACGGTACGAAGAACGGAACCTTGGACGACCTCGCGTAGACTACGAAAGCCAGCACCTCGACGCCACGGGCGATATTGGTCGCTATCGCGGCGCCGGCGATCTCCAGGCGCGGCGCGCCGAGGTTCCCGTAAATCAGCACCCAGTTGAAGAAGGTGTTGACGAGTGTAGCGCAAACGGAGATCAGGAGCGGCACGCCCGGCTTGCCGATTTCCCTGAAGGCGGTCCCTATAGCCTGTGACAGGCCCATCGGGATGAACATCAACGAAACGATCCGCAGGTACTCCGCGCCGTTCGCCGTGATTTCCGCCTGGGCGGCATTGCCCATTGTCATGATGTAGATGAGCTCATCGGGCATAAGCTGGCAGATCAGGAAGTACAACGCTGAAACGCCCATCGTCATTATCGACTTGAAACGATACGCCTGCCGCATCCCCTCCTCGTCCCTGGCGCCGCGATACTGCGACATATAGATCCCGCCGGCGCCCGATATAGTGAACATGATGACGAGGTAGACGAAGTTGACCTGGTTGGCCACGTTGACGCCGGCCATCTTGGCGTCGCCGAGGGCGGCGACCATGAAATTGTCTATAAGCGAGACAAGGCTCTGGATCGCCTGCTGGGCCATCACAGGGATCGCGACAGCGAGCACCTCACGGTAAAACGTAGCCGGCCCGAAGTGTGGCCGGCGGATCGACTTATTATCCATGCCACCTTTATAGCCGGCCGGGCGCCGGCCGGCAATGGGCGAGTCTCAGTCTAACCGTTTTCGGTACACGGAGTGCAATACGACTATCCACAGAGCGCCGGTCGCTACGCCGAGCGCCAACGCGAAAACCGGCGGCGCGTTGCGGCCGAGCGCGAATTCCGCCGCCCAGTACTGCGGGAACGGCCATCCAACGGAGCGCAGGGGCAGGGCGAGGAACACCACGAGCGGCGCCATGTCCAGGCCGCCCAAGGCCTTGAGTATCGACAGCCCCTCTACCTTGTCCGCCGCGAAGGCGGCGAGGAACATCGCGTACAGCGGCACCTGCAACGCTCCCAGCGCGGAAACGCCCACATCCGCGGCGAGCCCCGACCGTCCCAGCCCGAGCACCGGCCCGACAGCCAGGCCTATCGCGAAAGCAAGCGCCGAGAACAGTCCGAGCCTGGCCGCGAGGTAACCGGTCCGGCCGACCGGCATCACGCCCCAGTAGCCGGAGACGCCGTCGTCGCGGTCGTCGAGCAGCAGGAAGCCGGCGACCATGCCGTAGAACATGCCGGGAAACAGCACGATGACCACCCGGATGAGCTCTGCGTAGTCGAGCAGTCTGAAGCCGGTAGCGCCCTCGATGAAGCCCGACAGGAACGGCAACGCGAACCTGAGAGCCCCGGCAGCGAGGAACGGCACAAAGGGCATTATCGCGAGGAGCGGGTCGCGGACGACCATGCGCAGGTCGGCGGCGAACAGCCTGCGGGTGTTGCCGGTCATGCTCGCAGCCTGTCGGACTTAGGATTTTTGCCGGGTGAAAGCGAGCCGCGAGTGGAAAAATGGCGAGGATTGAGGGTCATACTTCCTGTATGACCCGATTGACGAGCCTTTTTTACGCCGCGGAACGCCGAACCCGGCAAAAAAGCGTCATGACAAGGTAACATTTTAGCCATTCACACCCTCATTTCCTAGTATTCACCAAGATCGCGCTCCTAAGTCCGACAGGCTGCTATTCACCCCTCGCGCGCGCGACGGCGGGAGCGAGCAGGAACACCGACAGCACGAAAGTCCACGCTGCCGAAGACGCGGCGCCGGCCAGCAACTCGCCTGCCGGCACGTGCGAGTACGCCGCCCTGGCGAAGCGGAGGGCCCCGTCGACCGGCGTCAAGCGGGCAAGGACCGCGAACCACGATGGCAGCCAGCGCCCGGCCGCGTATTCTGCGATCGGCAAGGCGAGGACCAGGAAAGCCGGCATCGAGCCTATCATGAAGCGGTTGACCGTCTTCAGCCTCAGGGCGAGCGAGGCTCCCAGCACCGCGGACGGTATGCCACCGGCGAGCGCTGCGGCGGCGAGGGGCCACAGTCTGAAGTCCATCCCCCTGGCGCTCACGGATACGGCCGCCGACATCAGGAAGGCGAGGATCGAAAGGTTGGCCGCCTTGACGACCAGGTACACCGAGGGTCTAAGCGGCGAGGCGAACAAGGCGCGGAACGTCCCCTGGTCAAGGTCGAGGCAGACGCTGGCGCCGGCGAAGAAGAAACAGAAGAACGCCGGGTCGCTCCACGCGAGCACCGGAAGCACGGCATCCGCCCAGGCATCGGGAAGGGCGGAAAGTACGGCCGCGAACAGCACCGCTACGACGAGGTACGCCAACGCGAAACCATGGCGCCACAGCAATCGGAAGTCGTTGAGTACAAGCGGCGCCGCGTTCATGACAATTCCCTCCCGGTCAGCTGGAGGAATATGCGGTCCAGACTCGAATCGAGTGTCCTCACGCCGAGCAGTCCGGGCTTTCGCAGTTCAGCGAGGAATGCCGCGTTGTCGGCGAGCCCGTCGAGACCGAACTCGGGCATGGCGAGCCCGTCGGGCGCGGCATCCTCCCGCTCGACGACCACGGCGCGCCTGCCGTAGCGGCGTTTCAACACGGAAGGCGAATCACACGCGACGATCTCCCCGTCGACCAGAAAGGCGACCCGGTCGCAGGAAGCGTCTGCGGCCGCCATGTCGTGGGTCGTCAGGAAAACGGCGGCGCCGGCGGCCGCCCGCTCCCGGATTATGTCGCGGACGATGCGGGCGTTGGCGGGGTCGAGGCCGCTCGTCGGCTCGTCGAGGAACAAGGCGCCAGGCCGGTGCAGAACCGCTCTGGCGAGGTTGAGCCTCATCTTCATCCCCTTGGAGTATTCCCCGACACGTCGGTCGGCCGCCTCCGACAAGCCGAGCCTTTCGAGCAGCGCGCGCGGGTCATCCTTGGGCCCGGGATAGAACGAGGCGAACAGTACAAGGTTCTCGAGCCCAGTCAGCTTGTGGTAGAAGCACGGAAACTCGAACGCGGCGCCCAGTCGGGAACGGTAGGCGGAGTTCGCCGTCGACGCTTCGACGCCCCCGACGGTCGCGCTTCCCGCGTATCCGCGGAGCGAGCCGAGCAGGATCTTCTGTGTCGTGCTCTTGCCCGCGCCACTCGGTCCGAGGAACCCGAAGACTTCGCCTGAGCGCACCGAGAAACCGATACCACGTACCGCCTCGACCCGCGAGCGCGGATAAGAAAAACGAAGAGACTGTACGTTGATCATCGTTTCCCACCTTTCCCTGGATGACGGCCTCCGTCATCGACTCCATCTACCACACCGCGGGCGAGTGACAAGGCTAGCCCCCTGGCCACGACGTGTCGCGCGCTCGAGCTCGCCGGCCCGGGCAAGTTGCGCAAGCCGGCGGCCACGAGGAAAGCCGCGTACGAGGCGGCCGCGAGCTCCTCCGGACCGATCCCGTCGGCGAGCAAGCCTTCGCTCCGCCATGCGTCGCATAGCCGCTCGAGCGCCACCGTGTCCGCCGCCACATGCTCCGCGATCCGTTCCGGCGGCAAGGCCCGCGCGAGCCGTTCCACCATGCCGCCGTCGAGCCAGCGGAGCGCGCTTTCCGCCTCGACGAGGTCGAACGCGCGCGCGAAGGCCCGCTCCAGCCGGATGGCGGGGCTACCGGCTCCCGACGCGGCTCCGGCGAACGCCGCGCGGTAGCGATCCTCGATCGACTCCAGCGCTTCCATGAACAAGTGTTCTTTCGACGGGTGGAATGCGTAGAACGATCCCTTCGATATCCCGGCGGCCGACGAAAGCGTGGCTACGCTGACCGCGCCGAGCCCGCCATGCCGCAAAGCCTCCAACGCGGCTTCGAGCAGGCGCCGGCTGATATCTTCCCTTTCGCGTGCATCGAATGCCGTCGGCATCGTCACCTCCGAATAGTCTGATCCGGTTTACTATATGACCATTTTAACTCATTCGGTCATATGGTAACAATAAAGTCAGAAGAAAGCAAGTGGTCGGGGAGGAAGCCTTCGCATGCTATAGTAGCGTGTCCCCGCAGGGGCGCACAGGAGGTTTCCACCATGGGTTTCTTCAAGCCGTTCGCCTTGGAAAGGTTTTTCGCCAAACACGAGTTCAGCGCGCGCTACCTGCTGTGCTCGTCCGACTGCGAGTCGATGCCGGTACGCGAGTTGCTCGCGATGGACGGGGGCGAGGGCACCGGGGACGCATTGTCACGCCTGCTCGACCTGCGCCTCGGCTACACCGAGACCCGCGGCGCCCCGGGCCTCCGCTCGGCGATCGCGGCCCACTATGACGGCCTGACAGCCGAGGCGGTGATGACGCACGCGGGCGCCGAGGAGGCGATCCTCAACCTGTGCCTGGCCGTCC
>CAZKJA010000164.1:0-8192 GCA_964552925.1 uncultured Treponemataceae bacterium | reverse complement strand
TTAATCTTGTTTTTACAGAATATTTGCTTGAATCCACAAAGGGCGCACTCCTTCTGGGGTGCGCCCTTTGTTATACGCCTCAAGGCGTAGCGGTGAAGTCCTACAGCTGGAGGCGCAACATTGCCGATGCGCCGAGGCTTTTCGAGGCTGGTACGTAGGTGACCATCGCGTCGAGCTTGATCACGAGTATCTCGAGCGACACGCCGCCGTAGACGCGGAGCACGGGGTCGGTGTTCTCCGCGGAGAAGAGGATGCCTTCGGCGCTGATGTCGATCGTTGCCTGGCCGGCGGCGGCGAGGTCTGCGTTGATTGCATCGATTTGCGTCTGGTCGATCGGATTGCCATCGTACAGGATCGATGAAACAAGCCCACCACCTACCGTTGATTTACCCATACTGTATCCAACACCAGCATATGGCCGCAGGAAAAGCAAACTCTTGGACACCTGGAGGGTGAAATCGTAACTGTCTGTGGTCCAATCCAAAGATAGAGATGGATTTGTAGCTGTAATTGTGTGGTCGGTACCATCATTGTAATTGAAGGAGGGCGTAGCTACGGGCAATTCCACCCCGACGCTGCCGCTAAGCCTGTTGTAGCCGGCTCCAATTGAGATATCCGGGAACAGGAGCTTCTCCTTGAGCAGGGCGAAGCGGACGTTGCCTCCTATAAGTGTATAATCGGCTGTGATGCCGGTCGCGGACAGCGCTGTAGTGACGCTCTCGGGGAGCACCATGGCCTTGAGGCCGACGTCGAAGGGCAGGAAAAATCCGCCCAGCTTTGCGCTTAGGCCGACCGCGGGGATCGGCAAGCCGAGCTGGCTGAGCACCGCGGGTACCTCTATGCCGTCCATCGAGGCGAAAAGCGCGTTGACGCTTTCGATAGGCACCATCGTTGCGCCGACGGCGAGACCTACGCCGAAGCGCGGGAATCCGCCGATGTAGGCGTCTGACCAGTTGTTGCCTATTGTCGCGTTGTACGACAGCGTGGAAGCCATGTCAGCGGAGAACGTGGTGAAGCCGTCCTGGAATACCGACAAATCCTGAGCCCAGACAGCCGTTCCAGCCAAGGCTAACATCATAATAAGGATAAACCGTTTCATAGTACCTCCTATAATGGGTGCGACGGAGCTCTATCTCCACGCATGCGATATAGTATAGCGCTTTAGTAATGAAAAAGCACGTAGGTTGTTCAGCGAATGGACAAGATATAGTCCTTGATTGCGTACACAGTCCATGCGTCGCCGTCGGCATCATGGATCTCGACATGAACGTGACCGCCATGCTCCTTCTTGCGCGCGTTGGTCCCTGTGTTGCCGCCGCGCCCCAAGGTTTCTCCCGACGGGATGCTCTGACCCGTGTGCACATAGACGCCGTTCATATGGAAGTACGCGTAGTAACGGCGCTGGACAGGGTCGTAGACGATGACGCCGTTGCCGGCTTTGGGAGAAAGGCCGCCCGAGCGGTAGTTGGCGGGCGAATCGCCGCCTTTCCAGTCGTCGGAGGCCGCGACGACAATGCCGCTGCTCATGCTCTTGATGACGGGGCCGGTTTCCTCGGCGCCGCGCCGTCTTACGCTCGTAAAAAACACATCGAGGGCGTATTGGTGCGATTCCTTTAGCGACGATGCGCTTGGCAGCCACCGCTCGCTTTTCCTGAGGACGGGCGATGGAGCGTGCTTGAGCCGGGCCGACGTCCCGTCGCCGTACCAAACGGCGTCTATTACTGCTTCGACGGCCGATGACGAGCTGCGGGACTGCCCTAACATGCCGTTCACCGCCAGATACGTTTCGCCGTAGGCTCCGCCAGCCTTCACCGCATCGAGGAGGTCGTATTCGTCGCGGCGGTGAACGAGCCGCGCCTGGAACCATTCCGGGGGAGGAAGTATCTCTCCTATGGCCGCGAGGGGGCTACCGCCGCTCTCCTTGACCGCCTTGGCCCATTCGGATGCCCTGCTCCTTGCGACTATGGGTACCACCCCGGCGAGCGCGTTCGGCCGGATCGATGAGGAGAGGGTCCTTATGCGCTCAATGCCGCTCAGCCTCGTTGCGTCTTCGGTGGCGCGCGTCTTTGATCCGATTGCCTTGTCGGCCGCCTCTGGCGTCGCGGTGATTTTCTGTTCGGCACGGGGGCTGGCAGGAATTTCTTTTGCCAGATCCACGGTGCGGACCGCGGTCTTGGCGGTGTCGGGTCCTATCGCCAAGGCTACGACGGCGAAACCGAGGAGCCAGAAGGTGCTTATAAAGAAAGCCGCGTAAAACCTGCGCTTGCCTATACCCGCCTCCTGTTTGTCACCTAAGCTGAGTCTAACCGTACCGTCAACGGGTGCGCAATGCGTCGGTATCGATAAGCGCGACGCAGCGGACGAACAATTCCATGCATACGCGGGCATCGTCGGCGCCCCGGTGGGCGGTGCGTTGGCCTATCCCGAAGGATGAGGCCAGGGACTTGAGCGAATAGCTCGGCAGGCCGGAAACCGCCGTTTTTGCCAACGCTATCGTGTCCCAGGCCGGGTTCGGCGGATTTTCCAGCACCGCCCGCGCCGATTCGGCTTTCAGGAAGCCGAGGTCGAAGGGCGCGTTGTGCGCTACGAGTATCGAACCTTCGATGAAAGGGAAGAACGCGGCGGCCGCGTCCCTGAAGTGCGGCGCGGCGGAGACGGCGAGGTCGTCGATGCCGTGTATAGCGCTTACTTCCGAGGGGATGGGGCAGCCGGGGTTGACCAGGCTCTCGTACTCGCCGTCGGGGATAGCCTTCCATCCCGATGTATCCTTGCCCAGCCTGAAGCCGACTGCGCCGATCTCGACGATTCTGTCGCGAGTGGCATCGAGGCCGGTCGTCTCGAAGTCGAACGCGACGAAGCGGGCCTTGTCGACGGCCGTCAGCAGGGCGTCGACCTCGTCGCTTGTCAGCCGTACGACCCGCGCGCCGCCGTATCGAGGTTGCCCGGCTCCGCGGTTGCCGGAGTAGCCGCCGCCCCTGCGGCTGTAGTCCCGGCTCTCCCCGGGGCCGTGGCCCGAGCCGAACGGAAAACCTTGGGCGCTCAAGCTATCGCTTTCTTTATGTCCGCAAGGATCATGTCGACTTTTGCGGCGCTCACGGTCCTGGCCGCGACGAGGCCGGATGGGCCCACCGCCGTCCTTGCGAGGACGTAGAACTTGATCTTCGGTTCTGTGCCGCTCGGTCTCACGGTGACCATCGTGCCGTCGTCCAGGTACCATTGGATCACATCGCTCGCCGGCAGGTCGATGTCCACCGACTGTCCAGGCTCCGCGACTTCCCAGATCTTGCCGGTCTTGATGTCGCGTATCCGATCGACGCGGATGCCGCCGAGAGTTGCCGGCTGGTTTTTCCTGTACCTTCCCATGATGCCGCGCATCACGTCCATGCCCGTCGGGCCTTCGAAATACTTGTTGAGTCCGCGCTCCTCGTGGTAGCCGTGCTCGATGAATATCTCGTCGAGGCGCTGTATGAGGCTTTTGCCTTTGCTGCGCCAGTACAGGGTCATTTCGGCGGTCATCGCGGCGGCGGAGATGCCATCCTTGTCGCGTACCTCGTCCTCGACGAGGTAGCCGTAGCTTTCCTCGGTCGCGTAGACGAAGTCGATGCCATCGCGCTCGAATCGGCGCATAGTGTCCGCTATCCACTTGAAACCCGTCAGGCAATCGTGGCATTCGGCGCCGTAAGCCTTCGCGATCCGCGTTTGAAGCTCGGTTGTCACTATGCTCTTGATAGTCGCCGGGCGCTTGGGCATCCGTCCCAGTTCCTTGAGCGACAGCAGCATGTAGTCAGCGTGCAACGCGCCGAGCTGGTTGCCGGTGATAAGAGTGAAGCCTCCCTTGCCGTCGGGCACGGCTATGCCCAGCCTGTCCGCGTCCGGGTCGGTCGCCATCACTACGTCGGCCTTCACCTTGGCGCCGAGTTCCAAAGCCAGCTTGAGGGCGGCGGCCTCCTCGGGGTTGGGAAAGGAAACCGTCGGAAAGTCGCCGTCCGGGGCGCGTTGCTCGGGCACGGTGACGACAGACAGACCGAGTTCGCCCATCACGCGCTCGAAGGGCATGGCGCCGGTACCGTGCAGCGGGGTGTAGACGACCTTGACCTGGCCGGCCATCGCCTTGATGAGGTCCGGGCGGAAGAGCTTCGAGCGGACCATCGCTATGTATGGCTCGTCGATTTCCTTGTCTATCATCACGAGCATGCCCTTGGCCAGGGCCTCGTCCTTCGGCATCGCCTTGATGCTCTGGACAGCGTTCACCCTTTCGATTATGCCGATGTCGTGAGGCTCTATCACCTGCGCGCCGTCGTTCCAGTAGGCTTTGTAGCCGTTGTAGGCGCTCGGGTTGTGGCTGGCGGTGACGACGACGCCCGTGTCCGCGCCCAGCTTCCGAATTGCGTATGATAATTCGGGGGTAGGCCTCAGCGAGGTGAACAGATAGGCCTTGATGCCGTTGCCGGCGAATATGAGGGCCGTATCGAGGGCGAACACGTCCGAATAATGACGCGAATCGTAGGCTATGCACGCCGAGAGTCTCTTGCCTTTGACAGTCGCGTTGATGTAATCGCACATCCCCTGCGTGGCCCTGCGGACTACGTAGGAATTCATGCGGTTGAAACCGCCCCCGATGAGGCCCCGCAAGCCGCCAGTGCCGAACTCCAGGTCGCGGTAGAAGCGGTCCTCGAGTTCCTTCATGTCGTCAGCCTTGATCAGCTTTTCTACCTGGGCCTTGAACTCAGGATCGCTCTCTTTGGAAATATAATTGCGCGCACGCGTCAGGATCGTCTCTTTGTCCATCATTTCACTCCTCGTGGTTCCGGAAAGTATACAGGTTGTCGGTCATAAAATGAAGGATGTTTTTCCTAGTTCATCGAAGCTTGCATCTCGGTGCTCCATGCCACCATCCACAGTAGGGTTGCGTCCAGCTTGCCCCTGCCCATGGTGTCAAATTCTGCCAGACACAAGCTGCGATGAACTAACGAGGTTTTTACTTGTGCGCTTCGGTGGATTCGATGAGCGCGGGCAATTCTCCAATCCGGTGGATGATGAGGTCGGCCCCTGCCCGGCGTAGCTCAATCTCGCCGCGGAAGCCCCACGACGCTCCGATGGCGAGCATGCCGGCCGCGTTCGCGGTCTTCATGTCCACGTCGGAGTCGCCTACGAACGCGCATTCTGACGGGGCGGCTCCGCATGCCTTGGCGGCCTCGAGGCTCGAATGCGGATCCGGTTTCACGGGCAGTCCATCGAGGCCCCCTCTCACCAGCGCGAACGGAATCGAGGGGAACAAGGTCTTGACCATGTGCCGGGTAAGCGGGTCGGGTTTGTTCGACACGACTGCCATCGCCGTGCCGCGCTCCGCGAGGAACGCCAGGACCTCCGGTACGTCGGGGTAGGGTCGCGAGCCGCCGACCCCCATAGCCTCGTAGACGGAGAATACCTCGGGGTACAATTCATCGGCCCTGTGCGCCTCCGCGGCGGGCACCACGCTCCGTATCAGGTTGGTCAGGCCGCGGCCGACCATTTGCTTGTATTCAACGACAGGATGCTCGGGCCAGCCTTTGGAACGGAGAAATCCGTTCATCATCGCGGCGATATCGCCCAGGGTGTCTACGAGGGTACCGTCGAGGTCGAAAACAAAGGCCTTGATCATCATGCGTCCTTGCAATGCGGTATCCGCCTAGGGTACGAATAATGGCGCGTGTGGGTCAATCGTAGCATCGGCGGGAGAATCGGCTTTATGGGCGAACTTGAATTCGACGGACATTTCTCGCGCTTGTTCGGTGACAGGTGGCCTGTCCTGCGCCTGGCCTTGCTCGAGCCCGGTGATGTCGTCGAGTACGGGGAAGGCCTTTGCGCGCCGTACAGGCTGGATTCGGCCTCTGTCAGGGCGGCCAAGGCGCTCCGCGTGCCGGACTCCGGCGAGATCCTCGACGCGTGCGCCGCTCCTGGCGGCAAGAGCCTCGTGATCGCCGGTTCGATGCCGCCCGGGATCAGGCTCCTGTGCAACGAGCTGTCGAGCGACAGGCGGCGGCGCCTCTCCGATGTGCTCGACGCCCACCTGCCTCCCGGAATACGCGCGAGGGTGACGGTATCGGGCTTCGACGCCGCCGCGGCCGGCGGGAGGCTCGGCGAACGCGGTCGCTTCTCCGCCGTGCTCCTCGATGCGCCGTGCTCAAGCGAGCGCCATGTGCTGCGGGACCCGGCTGCCCTGGCGGCCTGGACTCCTGCGCGCGTCAAGTTCCTGTCCCGCAGGCAATGGTCCCTCCTGTCGAGCGCCTTCCTGCTGCTGGCGCCCGGCGGGTCGCTCGTGTACGCGACCTGCGCGCTATCTCCAGCGGAAAACGACGGCCCGATGGAACGACTTTTCCAGAAGTACGGCGAGGCGCTCGAGGACGATCCGCTACCATGCGGCGGAAGCTCGGAGAGGACCACGCGCGGCGTCATGTACCTTCCCGACCGTGCAGGCGGTGCCGGACCCTTGTATATCGCCCGCATCCGCAAGGTAGCCGGATGAAGAGGCGGCCTACTGAGCCGTCAGGTCCTCTTCCTTGCCGCCCTTCTTCTTGAAGACTTCTTCCTTCGCGAGGATGGAAGCCTGCAGTTCCTCGATACGCTGTATAGTCTCGCGGACGGCGGGGGAGTCCTTTCCGACGGTTTTCTGGCCATTCTCGACGAGGACCGCGTAGACCTCGGCGCCGAGCCTGGCGGTCATTTTTTCCGCCTGGTTGCGTAGCTGGATGATTTCCAGCTTTAGAACGCCCATCTCGCCCCACTGCTGGGCTTTTTCGCCGGCTTGCTTCGCCAGTTCCTTCGATGCCTTGATCCCCTGGTCGACGATGTTCTTCATGCGTTCGGAAAAATTCATTGATTCTCCTTTTCACGTGGTAGTGTTCGTGCGTGTGTCAACAATAAAAATCGCCCTTGCCGCGTTAAAAATCAATGGGAAAACAAACAACTCATAATAGCTTGACAGTTGGGACTCCAGCCACTATATATAGTTGTCGATACTATATGTGATACCATTGATAGTATATATTGAACGTGAAATTGCATTATTTACCTTGGCGCGATGATTTTTTTAATGGTTTTGGAGGTATTTACAAAGTGAGATGCCCGCATTGCGGCTCGATGGACGACCGCGTGACCGATTCCCGTACCCTCGCCAATGGCGAAAGTATCCGCCGCCGCCGTGAATGCCTTTCATGCGGATTTCGCTTCACCAGTTACGAACGCATAGAGGAAAAACCCTTCATGGTAGTAAAGCGGGACGGCCGGCGCGAGCCGTTCGACCGGCAAAAACTGGAGCGCGGCCTGCAACGCGCCCTCGAGAAGCGTCCTGTCTCCCAGATGACAATAGAGAACATCCTGAACGACATCGAAGACGACGCCGCGATGCTCGGCAAGGGCGGCAACGAGATACCCAGTTCCTCCCTCGGCGAGATGACGCTGCACAAGCTACACGACCTCGACAAGGTCGCGTATATCCGTTTCGCGAGCGTGTACCGCAAGTTCGAGTCGATGGACGAGTTCATCAAGGAGATAGGCAGTCTGGAAGATTCCCGGGAGGTGGAATAAGCATGGCGGATTCCCAGCAGGTATTCCCGGAATGGCGGAACTTCCTCGGAACGGGGAAAGGCGAGGGCCGCTTCATCGCCAAGCGCTCGGGGAGCGTCGAGCCTTACGACAGGGGCCGCATAGAGGGCGCCATAGAGAAGGCGTTCAAGGCGGTCAAAGGCGTTGTCGACAGGGACCTGGTCCACCGCATCGCCGCCGATGTCGAATCCCGCCTCTCGCTGCTCTTGTCCGCGCGGCATCCCAATTCAATACCCGCAATCGAGGAGATACAGGATCTAGTCGAAACCTCCTTGATAGAGGCCAAGGAATCCCAGGTCGCCCGGGCATACATACTGTACCGGGCCAAACGGGAGGCCGTCCGCGACGCCCAGCGCCTCATGCTCGACATCAACACGACGATGGACGGGTACCTGTCGCAGGTCGACTGGCGGGTCAAGGAGAACGCCAACGTCAACTACTCGCTCGGTGGGCTCATACTGCACAATTCCGGTACCGTCACTGCCAATTACTGGCTCAAGAACATCTATCCCGAGGAGATAGCCGAGGCCCACCGCGAGGCGGATTTCCACATCCACGACCTGTCGATGTTCTCGGGCTACTGCGCCGGCTGGTCGCTCAGGCAGCTC
>CAZKJA010000163.1:0-8219 GCA_964552925.1 uncultured Treponemataceae bacterium | reverse complement strand
CGGCGCGTGTACTGAGTTTCCCGGCGCCCGGCCGTTGACGAACAGAGCGGATACATCGAGGATGACGATCATCTTCGTTGACGTCACACAGCATGGAGGTTCTATGAAGTCAGGTTCTGCAATCAGGATGGCGGCGCTCGCTGCCGCGCTGGCGCTCCTGTTCGCCGGATGCGTTTCAAGTCCGGCTCAGTCCGCGCCGCTCGAGTTCAAGGCTACAACGGTTTCCCTGTCATCGAGGGGCGTTTCCGTTCCGGCGGTCATGACCGTGCCCGCAGGCGGCAAGAAGGTGCCGCTCGTCGTCATGGCCCATGGCCACGGCGGCAGCAAGGAAGAGGCGGGGGGCTTCACCGCGATCGCGGAGGAACTCGCCAGGAAAGGCGTCGCGAGCATCAGGATGGACTTCCCGGGTTGCGGCGAAAGCAAGGAACCGTTCACCGCCAACAACCTGACGAACATGCTCGCGGACATCGAAGCTGCGCGCGCGTACGCGCTCGCCAACGCGCCGATAGAGCCCAAGCGGGTCGGTATGTTCGGTTACAGCATGGGCGGAAGGCTGGCCATCCTGTCCACCGGCAAGGCTGCCTACAAGTCGCTCGGCCTCCTGGCGCCCGTCGCCACCGACGGACCAAACTCGATGTTCACCTTTATGGGCGGGAAGCCCGCGTACGACGCCATGGCCGCCAAGGCCGCGGCCGAGGGGCACGTCGTCTTCACGACGCCGTTCGGACAGGTCCAGGACCTGGGCAAGCAATGGTTCGACGACAACCAGGCGGCGAAGTGCATCGAGGCTATCACCGTCTACCCCGGCCCCGTGCTCTATGTCCGCGGTTCTGCCGATACCATCATCGGCGAGTCCGTAGTCAATGCGTCCGCCGCGGCCGCGAACACCAGCTCCGGCGTGGAGATGGTGACGATAGTCGGCGCCGACCACGGCTACGGTTTCTACGGCGGCGACCCGAAGATCAAGACCGACACTGTCGGCTCGGTAGTCGCGTTCTTCTCCAGGACGCTGCGCTAGGCCTTCGGTCGATGCAGCTAGCGCCCCGTCAGACGGCCAAGGCTGCCGGACGGGGCGTTTATGGTCTTCTTCACGCCTTCCCGAACAGCACCGATATGTTCTGTCCGCCGAATCCGAACGAGTTTGAGATCGCATAGCCTGGCTTTACCTGTCTGGCCGTACCCGGCACGTAGTCGAGGTCGCACGCGGGGTCGGGGTTCTCAAAGTTGATAGTCGGCGGCACTATGCCGTCGCGGAGGGACAGCGCCGTTACGATAGCCTCGATCGCGCCCGCGGCTCCCAGCGTGTGGCCTATCATCGATTTGGTCGAGCTGACCATAAGGGAGTCCGCGTGCTGCCCGAAGGCCAGACGGATCGCCTTTGTCTCGACGGCGTCGTTTACCGAAGTCGACGTGCCGTGGGCGTTCACGTAGCCGATCTGTTCCATGTTGACGCCGCCGTCCGCGGCCGCCAGGCCCATCGCGCGTGCCGCCTGCCTGCCTTCCGGCTCGGGTATGGCGATGCTCGTCGCATCGCAGCTCATGCCGAAACCCAGGAATGCCGCGAGGATTGGCGCGCCGCGCTTCTTCGCGTGCGACAGGCTCTCGAGGACCATGATGCCGGCGCCCTCGCCTATGACGAAGCCGTCGCGGTCCCGGTCGAAAGGCCGCGAAGCGTGCGCCGGGTCGCCGTTCCTGGTGGAGAGGACGCCCATGCACCCGTACGAGTCGACCACCATCGGGGTGATCGCCGCTTCTGTGCCACCGGCTATTACCACGTCGGCGTAGCCCGATTGAATAAGCATCTTCGCCATCGCCAGGTTGTGGCCTCCTGTCGCGCAGGCGCTCAGCACGGCCATGTTCGGGCCGGTGATCCCGAGGTTTATGGCGACCGTACACGCGGCCATATTCGATATCGTCTTGGGTACCGCGAGCGGGTTCCCGTTTTTGGGGCCGTTCTGTATGAACGAGGCGTACTGCTCGTCGAGCACGTCGAAGCCGCCGGCTGCCGCGCCGACGATGCAGCCTATGCGCGAGGGATCCATGTTCTGGATGTCGAGCCCCGCGTTCCCGACCGCCTCGATCGCCGCGTAGACGGCGAATTGCGAGAAGCGGGCCATGCGACGCGATTGCTTCTTCGAAATCCGCGTGTCGGGGTCGAAGCCCTTTACCTCGCAGGCGACTTCGCTGTGGAAACCCGCGGGGTCGAACGCCGAAATCCTTCCGGCTCCGTTGGCGCCGCGGATTATGTTCGCCCAGAACTCGTCGATCCCTGTCCCGAGGCACGAGACGACGCCCGCGCCGGTGACGACGACCGGATCGTTTGCCGTGGGTCGAACGCTCACGACAGCGCCTCCCGGGCCGCGTCGACTCCGAGGAACTTGAGGACGTCGGCGGCCGAGTAGTCGGTACCGACCTTCTGTATGAGCCGCTTGAGGGAATCGAGGTGCTTGCCGACGGTCAGGAGCGGTTTCTCCAGCCGTCCGCCGGCGTAGCTCATGCCGAGGCCTATATTGGCGAGCAGGGCGTTGCACAGGCATCGCGCGTTTGTCGAGCGCACGACGTTACCGCCTTTGGCGGCGAATGCCGCCTCGGGTTCGGCCGGGCACCGGTATCCGATTTTTCCGTCGGTTCCCTGGTACGGTTCGCGCAACAAGCCCATGTTGCAGACGCGCTTCCTGCCGAGGAAATCGGCGAGCTCCGACAGGGTGTTCTTGAGGAGTCCTATCTTGAACGGGTACCCGGTGGGCGAGGCGTCGGGATGGGTGAAGACGAGGGCCTTCCCCGCCGCAACGGTGTCCAGGAAGCGCTTCTTCAATTCCGGCAGGATGCCGGATTCGCGGCAGAACGCGAACAGCGTGCCCACCTGGATGCCCGTGGCGCCTTCTGTCCTGGATGCCGCGAGCGAGTCGGGCATGCTGTATGAGCCGCCGAGCCAGAACGGTATGCCGAGCCCGACCATTTTCGCGTAGTCGACGCTGTCTTTGGGGCCGTAGATCGGCTCGCCGGCTTCGTCGAGTTCCAGAACCCCGCGAGGAGGGGCGTTGTGCCCGCCGGCGCTCTGGTTCTCCACGACTATGCCGTCGACCCTGCCCGTCGCCCTCGTCGCCATCGTAGCCGCGAGCACGTACGACGAGACTATGGCGAGGAAGTACGGTCGCTTGAGAGAGGCGGGAGGCGCTTCGAGGATCGATGCCGGGTCGAAGCGGGCGACGTAGCGCTCTTCCTTCGGTGCGCCGTCGACGTGGACGCGGATCTCACCCGCTTCGCCCCGGGCGTAGCGGTCGAGCAGGCCCGGGATCTCCACCGGGATGCCGGCGCCCATCAATATGTAGTCGACGCCGGCGAGCATCGCGCCGTAGATGGCCGCCGGGTTGGGCAACGATACCTTCTCGAGGTAGTTTACCCCCACAACGCCGCCATGGCCTTCCTTGGCCAGGAATATCTCGACGAAGTTGGCTGCGACAGTCAGCTCGTCGATCTTGGGCGTTTCAGTGGTCGCGGCGGCCGTGGAGGGCTGGGTTTCGCGGTTAACCTCGCGGAGCGGGATGATTGCGAATTCGTGCGTCCCGGCCGTGCCCTCGGGTTTGTACCAGGCGGCAAGCACGCGCTCCGCAACGCCGCTGTCGGGGAAGGCCGCAAGGCCCCTGCGCATGTGCCCGCCTTGGTCGCCTTGTTGCAGGCGCCTGGCGAAGACCGTGTCGAGAGCCGTGCCCGAGACCACGCCGAGCGCTCCCCGCATTGAAACCGCCCTGGCGAGCCGCCAATCGGAAACGCCGACGCCCATGCCGCCTTGAATTATACCGGGATGTTCCATATATCTTCCTTGCTGACACAATTTGTCAAATTGTCAAAGACATGATAAACCTTAGACGCCAACATGGTCAATTAGAAACCGTAGTCGCATAGAGGTTGCATCTTCTTGAAAATCCTTTCGCCAAGGCTGTAAAATTGAAAAGTAGACGCATGGAGGCAAGCCATGAACAAACGCGCGGCTTTTTTTCTGGTGTGGATGCTCGCTGGCATGCAACTCTGGTCAGGACCAAACGAGGATCTTTGGAAAGCGACCAGGAGCGCCAACGTCAAGGCGGTGCAAGCGGCGCTGAAAGCGGGCGCTGATGTCAACTACGTCGGAAATGCTGGCTTCTCGTGCCTGCATGCGGCCGCGACCGATGGCTTCCTCGAGGTTGTCAAGGTTCTTGTCGCCGCGAAGGCTGACGTGAACAGGAAAAACAACCAGGGACGGACCCCGGTGGAATTGGCGCTTGAAGTATACCGAACCGATATTGTGGATGTGCTCCTCAAAAACAAGGCTGACCTTGCCACCGTTCGTCGCAGGCTGGCCACCCCCGAAGATGGAAACTATCTGCTCCACAATGCCTGCGTCCTTGGGCATGCCGATGCTGTAAAGGCGTACATGTCGTATGGGGCAGACCCGAACTTGTTCGACGCCTATTCCAGAACGCCTTTGATGCAGTCGGTGAACGGGTATTGCAGGGCAGACGCCGCCATGCGACCGGTATTCCTGCGAATCGCGGCCACGCTCATTGAAAATCGTGCCGACCCTGAAAAAACCGACTCCGGGGGGCTGACGGCGCTTTCTTTAGCTCTGCGGGATGATGGTATCGACATGGCCAAAACGCTGTTGCCCCTCACCAAAACAATAACGGCACGCGATGGAATTTTTGCAATTCGCAAGCGGCTTGACGATCTCTTTCCGCTGCTCCTGCCTCGTATCACCGATATCAATGGTAAAGACGCAGACGGCATGACGATGCTCCACCACGCTGCCGAAATTGACAACCGACAGGCCTTTGATATTCTGCTGAAGTTTGGTTCCGACCTTGATGCCAGGGACAAGTGGAGCAGATCGGTACTGCAACTTGCCGCGGCGAGCGGGGACGTTTCAATCGTCTCGGGCCTGCTCGATAGGGGTGTCGATATCGATACTCCCGGTGAGCGAGGCATGGAAGACTCGGCCCTCAACAGGGCAGTGCGCAAGCGGCACTTCCCGATGGTAGAATTCTTGATCCTGAAAGGCGCGAATACTGATGCCGGCCAACGACTCAACCCCATCCAGAACGCCGTTATGGCCAACGACCTTGAGATGGCCCGTTTTCTCATCGAACGCGGTGTCGATCCCGATGGCAGGACCGATGGTGGCATGACTGCCCTCCTGTACCTACCGGGACGAGCAGGGCTGGATATGGCGAAGCTCCTTGTGCAAGCGGGTGGCGATGTCAACGCGGTGATGGTTAGCGGTGAAAGCGTCCTTGACAGGGCAAGGTTGATATCCGAAAGCGAATTGGCGGCTTACTTTGAGTCGGTTGGAGCCGTGAGCGCCAAGGATGCCCAAGCCGCTGTATCCGCCGCAAAGGCAGCTGATTCGGCGGTGGAAAGCGCTTCGGCGAGCTCCGCGACCGCGAGCACCACGGCAATTCCGTCGATTGTACGCAAGAAAGGTGATGTGCCTGGGCCGGAAGATCTCCTCAAAGCGGTATGGGACAACGATGCGGGCATGGTTAAAACACTCTTGGCGCGCAAGGCCGACCCGGACGGGCTAGCCGATGCCGGTCGGTCGCCGCTTTTCTACGCGGCGCGCCAGGCCAATCTGGAAATTTCCCGCATGCTGCTCGACGCGGGAGCCCAACCTGATCTGACAGACTCGATGGGTATCGGGGCCTTGGCCAGCGCGTGCGAAACTGACAACCTTGCGCTGGTACGGCTGCTCGTTGAAAGGGGCGCCAGCCTTGAGCAACGCGATTATGCAGGCCAGACCCCGTTGGCGTACGCCGTCGGGCAGGGCAGGCGTGACATCGCCTCGTACCTGATCGACAGCGGAGCCGACGTCAATGCCACGAACAATTCAGGGCAAGCAATCATCCTCCGTGCAAAGGCCCTGAACGACCAGGCCATGGTTTCGCTGCTTATCGCAAGGGGAGCGGTCGACGTGCCATACACGCCGCCGGTCAGACCCG
This sequence comes from uncultured Treponemataceae bacterium, assembly GCA_964552925.1. Classification (GTDB taxonomy): domain Bacteria; phylum Spirochaetota; class Spirochaetia; order Treponematales; family UBA12059; genus SZUA-370. The sequence goes on along the minus strand of CAZKJA010000163.1, from coordinate 2,244 downwards.
CGCGAAAGGGCAGATAGGCAGAACCAGGGCACCGGTTGCTTAGTTCCTCGAACCTTGTGCTTTTCAAAAAACCATACTACCGATTGTACCATGCTGTAAAAAGCCGATACTTCCAGCTGTAGCAAATGATATTGAACGCAAGGTTCGAGGAACTATCGTGGAATCGACCTTCATGGTGTATACTTCTCCATCATTGAATTGTGTCGGACCACACACGTCACCATCGTTGTACCTTCCGGAACCGGTTCGGCGTAGCAGGGGTAACCATCATGTCGCTAAAAGTATTCCCACGCAGTATTCGTCCCTTCTTCGCGTTGCTGGCTTTCGCCGCTATCGCCATGCTGCCATTTCCCGCCGCGGCGCAGGACCGCGGACTTTCGCTTATCGCGAAGGCCGTGGTCGGCGCGGATGACTTCGACGTCGGCAAGCAGTACGCCGTCATCATCGGCATAGACAAGTACGATGAATGGCCGTCGCTGCGGAGCGCCGCGGCGGAAGCCAGGGACGTGCGACGCCTGCTCGGCGAGCGCTACTTCATCGACGAGTTCCTGGAGCTGTACGACAAGGACGCGACGGCCAGCGGGATTCGGCGGCTTTTCCTCGACGTGCTTCCCAAGAAAGTCGGGCTGAAAGACTCGCTGCTCGTCTTCTACGCCGGCCACGGCTACCTTGACGAATCGAAGACCGGATTCTGGATAGCCTCCGACGGAACCAAGGATATATACAGCCAGCGCGGCTGGATACCGAACGCACAACTCAGGAACTACATCGCCGGGCTCAAGGTGCAACGAGTCCTCTTGATCGCCGACGCGTGCTTCTCGGGCGATTTCCTCAACGTCACGCGGGGCGCCGGACCGACCGTCGACACAGCGTACTTCAGGAAGGCCCTTAAATTGACCGCGAGGCAGGTGCTCACGTCCGGGGCCTCGGAGACTGTACCGGACGAAAGCGAATTCGGCCGCCAGCTTATATCGCTCCTTGAGCGCAACACCGACAGCGTCCTCGACCCGCACACGATGTTCGACCGGATCCGCCGCGGCGTGAGCAAGACCGAGCCGCTGATCGGGACAATCCCCGGCAACGAGACGGGGGCTACCTTCGCGCTGTTCCTCAAGCCGACTAGTGGCTCCCTCAGCGTGGCGGCGGCTACAGAGGCGGACGTGTATATCGACGGAAAGAAGATCGCCAGGGTCCAGCCTGGCAAGCCGACCGTGGTCCCCAACCTGCCGCTCGGCGATCGGCGGATCGAAGTCCGCTACGCGTCTTCCTCGGAAGAGAAGCGGGTAGTCATAGAACCGGGAGCTTCCACGGAAGTTGCCTTCACCTTCAAGCCGGCCACGACGGGCGCCCTGTCGCTGAGCGGTTTCCCCGAAGGCGCGACCCTGTTCCTCGATGGCGCCAAGGCGGGGGACATCGGCCAAGGCGCTTATTCCATCGGCAATCTGGCCGTGGGCAAGTACAAGGCCAGGGTAGTCTACGGATTGTGGGCCGAGGCGGCCGAATACGAGCTGGCCGTGGAGCCGGGCGGAACGACGGCGCTCAAGTTCGCAGGCGGCTCGATAATAGTCAGCGGCTTGCCCAAGGGCATAAGCGTGTACGCCAAGGATACCTTCCTCGCGAGCGCGGCGAATGCGGACGACGCCGTCACTGTCGGCCCCTTCCCGACGGGTACCTACCAGTTGCGGTTCGAGGGAGCCGGGTACGAAAAAAGCGATGTCTCGGTGTTCGTTCCCGCGGGCAGGGACGTCGTGTGCGTGCCGCTGATGCGTCCTGTCAAGGAGGCCCCGGCCGCGAAACCGGCGGCACAGGCCCTGCTGTCCGCGCCCGCATCCTCCCCATCCAGCCCTGCCGGAGCCAAGGCGCCCGCGGGCAAGGGAATACTGTCTCTGGTCAGCGATCCGCCGGGCATCGTCGTCGCGATTGACGAAGACCGCTTCGAGAAGACGCCGGTCGAACTCGAACTGACGCCGGGAGCGCACAGCATCAAGGTGGAGCGGAGCTACGTCGAGGAACGGTACTACGTCGAGCAGCCGGCGGAGTGGGTCTCCGTTCCCGACGGTTCCTCCATCACCATACCGCTCCGGGTCAGGCAAGGCTCGGGCGAGATCGACTTCGCGCGCGTCCCCGCCGGCTATACGGTATTCTCGGGCGACAACAAGCTCGGCGTCACCCCGTTCGGGAACCTGAGTTTCCCCTCCGGAGCGGTGAAGCTTCGCTTCGAGCGTGCGGGCGAAGCGGCGATCT
>CAZKJA010000162.1:7334-8242 GCA_964552925.1 uncultured Treponemataceae bacterium | reverse complement strand
TGACGATAGCGCCGAGCGCGCTGTTCTCGGTCCACGCCGCGCTCGTGCCGTACATAGAGTCAGGAGTAATCGCGCGGGTGGAAGGGTCGATGTACGGCGCTGTCGGCGTCGCGTGTTCCAAAGGATCGATGCGGGGTCTGTCGGTACTGCGCTCGCACGGCGGCAGGCAGCGCGCGATAGCGGACGGCGGGCTGCGGATCGACGCGGCCTTCATAGCCGCGCCATGCGCCGACGCGTTCGGGAACGCCAACGGGCTCTACGGCAGGTCGGCGTGCGGCCCGCTGTCCTACCCCGTGCCCGACTCGCTGGGCGCCGACCGCGTCGCTATCGTCACCGACGGCCTGGTCCCGTATCCATGCGCCCCGCAGTCGATATCGGGGGGCAACGTCGACCACGTCCTCGTAGTCGATTCGATAGGCGACAGCTCCAAAATAGTCTCGGGCTCGACGCGCCTGACGCGCAGCCCCACGCAACTCCTGATCGCCGAGCTCACCGCGCGCTTCATCGAAGAGACCGGCATAATGCGCGAAGGATTTTCCTTCCAGGCCGGCGCCGGCGGAATTTCACTGGCGTCCACGGTATTCCTCGCAGGCCGGATGAGGAAGCGAGGCGTCAAGGCGTCGTTCGCGCACGGCGGCGCCACCGGCATCCTCGTCGGTCTCCTCGAGGAAAACCTCATCGGGTCGATAATCGACCTGCAAAGCTTCGACCTGGAAGCCGTCCGGTCGTGCAGGGACAACCCGCGCCACATCGAATCGTCGCCTTTCGACTCGTACGGACCGCGGTCAGCCGGGTGCGCGGCGAATATGCTCGATGTCGCAATACTCGGGGCCACCGAGATCGATCTGGACTTCAACGTCAACGTGAACACCCACTCCGACGGCCAGCTCCTGCACGGTATCGGCGGG
>CAZKJA010000162.1:0-7324 GCA_964552925.1 uncultured Treponemataceae bacterium | reverse complement strand
CATACCGATGCCGCCGCTTCAGCCGCCTGCACAATCATCACCGCGCCGAGCTTCCGCAAGCGCATCCCGATAATTCGGGAACGCGTAACAACCGCGTCGTGTCCAGGCGAGGTCGTCGACGTCGTCATCACCGAGCGCGGCATCGCGATAAACCCGCGTCGAGACGACCTGGCCGACCGCGCCAGGAGCGCGGGCCTGCCGCTTGTCACCCTGGCTGGATTGATGGCCGACGTTCGCTCGTTCACCGGCGTACCGGAGCCGCCAAATTTCGGTGACCGCGTGGTAGCATTGGTCGAGTGGCGTGACGGAACCATCATCGACGTGATCAGGGAAGTCGAGGGAACTCACTGACAGTACGGGTAATCGGTACAGACGAAACGGCGGCTATGCCTGCTTGCTCACCAAGAACCTCGCCTGGCCTTCCGCGGCGACCGCCCCGGATTCGTCGTACACCCAACCCTGCGTCGAGAGTATCCGTCCCTTCGTCTCGGTGAGCTTGCCGACGATCCGCACCGTGCTTCCCGTTTCGACCGGCTTTTTGAACCGCACGGTCATCTCGGCGGTGACCGCTGTCCTGTCGGTTTCCGACCCGGCCGAACGTATGCAGGCATGGGCCATCGCCTCATCGAGGAGCATCGACAGGAAGCCGCCGTGGGTCATGTTCTTCCAGCCAGAAAAGTGCGCGGGCACGACGAGGGAGGCCTCAGCTTCACCGCTGGCGGAATAAGAAAATGCCAGGTGCAGGCCCTGTTTGTTTTCCGTTCCGCAACAGAAGCAGTTTGAATCATTCTCGATCCGTTGTTCCATAGACTGAGTATAGCAGGAATCGCCATGGAATGATCAAGCGAGTACGTACGTGCTCCCGGACGGTCAGCCCAGAGCGTAACGCTTGATCTTGTTCAGGATGGTCCGGCGGCTTATACCCAGATCGCGGGCGGCTTTGGTCTTGTTTCCATCCCACCGGGCCAGGGCGTTTTCTATGGCCAGGCGTTCGATGCCGTCCATCGACGAGGATGAAACTTCCGCCCCCGCTTTGTTTCGGCGGTTGACGCGGGCGCCGGACGGGACCGCGCGCGTTTTTTTCCGGACTCCCGTAAAGCCCAGGTCGGCGACCAGAATCTCGTTGCCGTCCGCGTAGATGAGCGCGCGCTCCAGGATGTTCTCCAGTTCGCGCACGTTGCCCGGATAGGTATACGTCGATAGTGCCTCGAGCGCCTCTTCCGACAAGCGCGCCGTCCGGTCGCCCATCCGAGCGCCCAGTTTCTTGAGGAGGTAGCCCGCCAGGAGCGGGATATCCTCCTTGCGCTCTCGGAGCGGCGGCACGGCGACCCGGACGACGTTGAGCCGGTAGTACAGGTCCTCCCGGAAGGAGAGCTCGCGCACCGCGGCTTCGATGTCGCGGTTGGTCGCCGACAGGATGCGAGCCGGTACGGGAATGTCGGCGGTGCCACCAAGCCTCCGCAACCTGCGCTCCTGCAGGACGCGCAGCAGCTTGACCTGGAGCTGCGGCGGCATCTCGCCTATCTCGTCGAGGAATAGCGTACCGGCGCCCGCCAGCTCGAACAGGCCGATCTTGCGCGCCTCCGCCCCGGTGAACGCGCCTTTTTCGTGCCCGAACAGCTCGCTTTCCATCAGGCTTTCGTTTACCCCGCCGATATTCACCGCCACGAATGGCTCCGCCGAACGCGGCGAAAGCCGGTGGATCTCCCGAGCGACGACCTCCTTGCCGCAGCCGCTCTCCCCGCTTATTAACACCGTCGTGTCGGCGCCTGCGATCTTGTCGATCGTCCGGCGGAGCTCGGCGGCAGCCGTTCCCTGCCCGATAAACCCGGAACTCGCCGGATTGGTCCTCGCGCCGGCCTCGAGCAGGTCTTCGCGTTTCCTGTTTCCAGCCGCGGCCTTGATCTTGAGGACGAGTTCGTCGGGATCGAACGGCTTTATCAAGTAATCGGCGGCCCCGGATTTGAGCGCCTTCACCGCGTCATTGATTTCCCCAAGCGCGGAAATCATGATGACCGGGCAGCGGATGCCCCTCTCGCGCATGCGCTCTATCAATTGCTGGCCCCCCATCGCCGGCATGCGGAGATCCGTGACGACGATATCGAAGGCTTCGACGCCGAGCATATCGAGCGCCTGCGCGCCATCGGCCGCCGTCATCGATTCCAGGCCTTCCAGCGCGAGGATGCGCTGTATCGATTCGCGTATGTTACGTTCGTCGTCGACCACGAGTATCTTCATGGAGCGTTCGCCGATGGCGACGCCCCGGTCGGCAGTACGATCCTGGCCGCGCACCCGCCGCCATCACGGTTTTCAAGGGCGATCGTGCCGCCGGCGGCCTGGACGAAGCGCTTGCATACCGCGAGGCCTATGCCGGTCCCCCGGCTCTTGGTCGTGAAAAACGGATCAAACACGCGTTCGGCCGTTCCACGCTCCATCCCCTGCCCGCGATCGACCACGTCGACATGGACGCCCGACTGGTCGCTCCGCTCCTCGATGGCGACACTCGCTTCCGGCCCGCCGCTCTCGATCGCGTTGCGGACCAGGTTCTCTAGTACCGAACGAAGGCGCTCCGGGTCGATGAGGACCGTGGCCGGACGGCTGCCCGACGCCTTGAGGATATCGCGCCCGCACAGCCGCAGGCCGACCTCGCGGGCTATATCGCGGGCGTCGACGACGGAAGGGTTGCCCGCCGGATCGCGCAGGTAATCGCCTACGCGGTGGCTCAGGGCGGAAAGGCGCTCGACCTCGTCGTTGATGATATCGATTTCCCGCCTGGCCTCGGCGGGCCAGGTCCGTTCGAGGATGCGCGTCTGCAGGCGTATCGACAGCAGGGGATTCTTTATCTCGTGCGCCAGCGTACTGGCGGCCGCGCCGAGCACGACCAGGTTCCGTTGATCCGCTATGCGTCGCCTGTACTCGTCGTTCCGCATGACGAGGCCGCGGACAAAGAACACGAGCGCCGCCAGCGCCGCCTCGGCGAGCGGGAACAATGCCGCCCCGAGGCGGCGGTTCCTCCAGTACTCCGCCTGCCGGATCTCGAGGTACACGAAATCCGCCTTGCGAAGGGTGGTGAAGAAAAAGTCCTTCGGTTCGACACGCGCTCGAGCCGACTCGTCCGCAGGCGCCGTGTCGATGGTTCTTTCCGGGCTCCTGACGGATCTTTCCTCGTCATCGCCCCGGGGCGGCGGTGGGCCGCCCTTGAATGTGCGGAACACGAGCGCGATCGAATCGTTGGCGGGCTTGTCGATGTACATCGATACAGCCTCGCCCTCGTTGGACGTATCGGGTACGGAACGGGGCAGATCGGGCGGCACCGCGCCCCATGCGTACAGCGTCGAGCCGTCGCTCCCGTACGCGGCCACCCCGATGATCTTGTCGCGGAGCGCTTCGACGAGCTCGATCGCCGCGCCGAAATCCTCGTGGTCGCGCAGGCTCGATAACAGCACGTTCATCGTGCGCTCGGCGTCGTTGTGGCTCTCAAGCGTGTCCTTCTGGACGATCCCGCGGAATATGACGACCGCGAACGCCGAGAGCACTACGAACGCGAGGATCTGGAGGCCGATCGAGGCCATTTTCTTCTTTTCGGACGGCACGCTATCCACCTTCCACATTCTATCACTTTATCAAACACCTGGAAGCACGCCCGGGAACACTATTCGGCATTTGGCTAAGATTGAACGTATTCCTTTGTACTGTATAAATATGCATGCAATATTCCGTTGACGTCCGCTTAGGTCGGCGCCTATACTTTCTTAGTTCATCGAAGCTTGTGCCTGGCAGGCCTTCGGCATCGCCGACGGGAGTGGGAGGCATGAAACCCTACCACGGGTAGTAGCAAGGAACCTCGAGATGCAAGCTTCGATGAACTAGATATGGTTTTCTGTGTACTATAAAGCTTGCAGGTCCGGCTGCATGGAAGAATCCCATAAAGGACGGTTCAGCATGGCCAGAAGAAACGTCATAATCATAGGCGCCGCGGGGCGCGATTTCCACAACTTCAACACGCGCTTCCGAGGCAACGAGGACTTCAACGTCGTAGCCTTTACCGCGGCGCAGATCCCCGACATCGCCGGCAGGAAGTATCCAGCCGAGCTGGCCGGCGCACTCTACCCCGCCGGAATCCCGATCCACCTTGAAGCCGACCTGCCGAGGCTCATCACGGAACTCAAGGTCGATGAATGCGTGTTCTCGTACTCCGACGTGCCTTACTCCCACGTGATGGGCGTCGGCGCGATCGTCAATGCCGCCGGCGCCTCGTTCACGATGCTCGGCCCCAAGGACACCCAGATAGCGTCGACCAAGCCGGTGATCGGGGTTTGCGCCGTCCGCACGGGAGCGGGCAAAAGCCAGAGCAGCCGGAAAATCGTCCAGATGCTTATGGCGCGGGGCCTCAGGGTCGTCGCGATACGCCACCCGATGCCCTACGGCAACCTGGTCGCCCAGAGAGTCCAGCGTTTCGCGACGATTGCCGATCTCGCGAAGCACCGCTGCACGATAGAGGAGATGGAAGAATACGAACCCCACGTCGTCCGAGGCAACGTGATCTACGCCGGCGTCGATTACGAGGCGATCCTGCGCGAAGCGGAGAAAGAGGCCGACGTCATTCTTTGGGACGGCGGCAACAACGACTTCCCCTTCTACGTGACCGACCTCCTCGTCACCGTCGCCGACCCGCACCGCGCCGGCAACGAAGTTTCCTACTACCCCGGCGAGGTGAGCCTCCGCATGGCCGACGTCGTCGTCATCAACAAGATCGACACCGCCGGCCCCGAGGGCGTCCAGACTGTCCGCGACAACGTCGCGCGCGTCAACCCGAAGGCCGTGGTCATCGACGCCGCCTCCCCGATCACGGTGGACAAGCCCGAGCTGATCAGGGGCAGACGCTGCCTCATCATCGAGGACGGCCCGACGCTCACCCACGGCCAGATGAAACTCGGCGCCGGCACCGTGGCCGCCCGCAAATTCGGCGCAGCCGCGCTCGTCGACCCGCGGCCCTACGTCGTCGGCAGGCTCGCCGATACCTTCGCAAGCTACCCGAATATCGGCACGCTCCTGCCCGCGATGGGCTACGGCGAGGAGCAGGTACGCGACCTCGCGGCGACCATCGACGCGTGCGACTGCGACACCGTCGTCATCGCGACGCCGATCGACCTGAACCGCGTCATCAAGATACGCAAGCCCACCGTCAAGGTTGGCTACGATCTCCAGGAGATCGGCAAGCCGGACCTGGATGAAGTGCTCGAGAGGTTCTGCAAAAAGCACGGGCTGGGAAGGTAGGGACACGCGGACAAGTCATTCTATAGCGCCCTCAATCCATGAACATTTCAGCGGCCTGCAACGGTGTGATGACGCGTGTGCCATCGGCCCGCGTATACGGTGCCGGCACCCGGCATACAAGCCATTTCCGCCCCAGTCGCGTGGTCGGACTATGCACTGACAAAGCACGCCCTACAGCGTCGAGCAAAGCGGTGTCGGCATCATCGGGGGTCTCCGTCCATTTCACCTCGATCAGGTCGAGAACGCCTCCCCTTTCGAGCAACAGGTCGACTTCCCGGCCGCCTTGATCACGATAAAACCAGAGTTTGCCAGACTTCTCTGCTGCTGAATTCAGTTTCCGTATTTCAGCCAGGGCAAAAGTCTCCCACACCGCGCCCCGCAGAGGAGACCCGCCCAGGGAACCTTCGTCCAGCCTAAGAAGGAAGACCAACAATCCAGGGTCGCGTATCAGGACCTTGGGTGTCTTGACCGCCCGTTTCCCGAGGTTCTCAAACCAAGGTTCGAGTAGAATAAGCTGTCCGGATGCCTCGAGCACAGAGATCCAGTCACCGGCCGCTTTCACGGAGATCCCCGTATCGCGGGCGAGGTCGCTCTTGTTGAGGAGGTTCCCGGAGCGAACCGCCAGAAGGCGAAGGAAGCGTTCGAAATCCCGCAGGCTGCCAACATTCAGAATTTGTCGCACATCGCGTTCGAGATATGTCGCAATATAGCTGGACATGAACTCACGGGTCGGAAGCTCCTGGCGCTTCCATTGTAGTCCATATACCAATTATTACTTTCAAAGGTAATATTGTCAATTTCTTTACTGGAAAGAAACTAAACCAAAGACTTCACCGGAAGACCCGCGTCCAGCCATTCCGGGAACCCGTCCTCGAGCCGCACCGCCTTCCTTCCCTTGTGCCGCAGAAGCCTCACCGCTTCAAGTGCGAGCACGCAGTACGGCCCCCGGCAATACGCTACGATCTCACGGTCCGGGGGGAGTTCCTCCAGATGTTTGGCAAGTTCCTCGAGCGGCAGGGAAAGGGAGCCCTCGATATGACCGTTTTGATATTCGGCCGCGGGCCGGACATCGATGACGGTGACATCTCCGGCGCGAACCCTCGACAGCAATTCTTCGCGCCCGATAGGCTCGACGCCATCGAGCGTGCCAAAAAACTCGTTGGTAACGCGTTCAAGCTCAGCGATCCTCGCTTCCGCTATGCGGCGCAAGGTGTGATAGCCCTCGATCACCTCCGGCCCGGCAATGCGGTATACGACCTGAAGCCCGGTTTTCTTTGAGTTCACCAGGCCGGCGCCCTTCAGGACCTGCAGGTGGCGCGAGGTGTTGGCCACGCTCAGGCCCGTCTCAGCCGCCAGTGTCTCCACGTTACGCTCACCCTGTGACAGAACATCGATGAGTTCGATCCGCTTTGGGCTGCCGAACGCGGCAGCGACCCGCGCAAACTGGCTGAACGCGGCATCCTTGAATTCCCGTCCGTTCATATTTGCCTTGCTCTACTATTCAATTGCATAGTATAATACTATCAACAAAGCAGCGGTCCGTCAACGACAATGCTGTAACAAGAGGAGTTACCATGAAATTCGGCATCATCATCGAGACGAACGAACCGGAGAAAGCATGGAACGGAGTGCGTTTCGCCAACGCTTCGCTCAAGCAGGGACATGAGGTAAAAATCTTCCTGATGAGCGCCGGGGTCGAGATCGAGAGCATCACCGACGTCAAATTCAACGCCAAGAACGAGATCGATACTTTCGTAAAACACGACGGCATCGTCCTGGCCTGCGGAACCTGCATCAAGTCGAGGAACAGCGGCAGTACCGACGTCTGTCCCCTCTCGACCATGAACGACTGCATCAAGATGGTCGAGTGGGCGGATAGGGTGATTACTTTTTAAAAAACTGACACCAGAGATAACCCAGCCAACGAGTGAAAAAAGCTATCGGTGTGAATTGGATTCTCTTGTGTTGACTATCGCTTTACGATATCATATATTGATATTGTAAATGGATATCAACCGTGTAAATACTGCATCAACACGAGGAGTTC
>CAZKJA010000161.1:0-8319 GCA_964552925.1 uncultured Treponemataceae bacterium | reverse complement strand
AGAAGAGCACCCACGACCTCTACCACTGGGTGTTTTTCGATATCGGCAAGTTCGGCGGCCTTATAGAGACCCTCGACGAGGCTATCAAATATCCCATTTATTTCGAGAAATCCGGCCCGACGCTCGACATCATCCTGGCCGGTCCGACATGCGACAGCATGGACATCCTGTACGAGAAGACGCCGTACGAGATGCCCGCCGGCACTAAAATCGGCGAGCGCGCGTTCATCCTTACCACGGGCGCGTACACGCAGAGCTACAGTTCGATCTATTTCAATGGCTTTCCCCCGCTCGCCACCTATGTGATGAAATAAGGGAAACAAGGAGGGCGCGCCGCACCGCGTGTCCTCCTCCCGACTCCCGCATTCAATCCTGCCGGTACACGTCTCTCGCCTTCTTCACTACCGCACCGGCGATCAGCGCGGCCAGGGTTGCGACGTACGGCAGCGCAAGGATGAAGTCTGGCGGAACCATGAGGAATCCCTGGGCAAAATTGGAGAAACTCTCCGCCGTCGCGAACAAGAGGCATGCCGCGAAGATGCCCAACGGCTTCCTGCCCCCAAGATAGATCGCCACGAGGGCGATCCATCCACGGCCCGAGCTCACGTTGGGTACGTATGCCGCGAGCCTGAAAGACAAGTGGCAACCGGCGAGGCCGCACGCCGCCCCGGATGCGAGTATCGCGCCCATCCGGTACCGGTCGGATTTCAGCCCCAGCGCCGCTATCGCCTTGGGACTTGAACCAGTCGCCCTCAGGCGCATACCCGCGGGAGTCTTGTAGATGAACACCCATGCGAGGAGCACAGCGGCCCAGCTCGCGTATACAAGGACGTCGTGGTGGAATAAGAGTTCGCCGAGCACGGGTATACCGCGCATGATGGGCAGCTCGAGCCGGGGCAAGGCCGGGATATCGAAGGGAACCACACCTTTTGTTTTATAGACTTGCTCCCCGCCGCGAACAGGTTCGTCGCGAGGCCCGCTATGAATTCGTTGGACTTGAGCTTGAGCGATACGAGGCCGTACAGCAACGCGGCGGCCATTCCCGCGACCATGCCGGCGGCGACTCCGACGAGCAGGCTTCCCGATTTCGCCGCGGCGACGACCCCGGCGAAGGCCCCGATCATAATCAAGCCTTCCAGCGCTATGTTGAGCATGCCCGCCAGTTCGGTGAAAAGGCCTCCGAGCGCGGCGAAGAGCAAGGGTGTCATCATCGTGACAGCATCGCCCAGAAGCACCTGAAGGCTCATCGATCCGGTCATCTTGAACCTCCATCCCGCACGCGGCGCACCGGGGTTTTTTTCCGGAAAAGCCCTTCAAGGACGCGCGCGGTGACAAGGAAGAATATGACCGATTGCACTACAGCCACGATCTCGGAGGTCACGTCGGCTCCGACCATCACGGCCTTGGCTCCCGCCTCGAGGTAGGCGAAGAACAGCGCGGCCGGCAAGACCGCCAAGGGGCGGTTGCCCGCTATGAGCGCGACCGCTATGCCTGCCCAGCCTACCCCCGCCGAGAAGCCGCGCATAGCCTTGTAGTAGGTACCCAGGATCATCGCGGCGCCGGCCAACCCGTGGAGCGCCCCGGAAATTACCATTGGCGCGATGTCAAAGAAGCCGGTATCCACGCCCACGTACCTGGCGAATTCGCGGCTGGAACCGCACAGCCTGAGTTCGAAGCCGAATCTGGTCCTGTCCATGGCGATTTTCATGACAAGCGACGCCGCGATGGCCATCAGGCATCCCGTGCTCAGGCTGGAAGGCGGTAGTATCCTGCCCAGTTTGAAGACCTCGGCGATCTCCATCGTGGTCTGGAAGTTGCTCGCCGGGTCCTGGAGCGGACCGGTGATGATGTAATCGCCTACCAGGACCACGGCGGCCGAGACCAGGAAAGAACTTATCAGCTCGTCGACGGCGAGAGCCCGCTTCAGGTAACCCGAGAATCCTCCGAGCAAGCCGCCGGCGGCCATGCCGGCGAGGACAGCCAGCAAGGCGGCGGGCAGTTCGCCTTCGGGAAAAGCCAGGCATACGGCGACAGTGGCGATCGCGCCTGAGTAGACCTGTCCTTCCCCCCCGAGGTTGAAGTTCCTCGAGGCGAAGGCGACGCTCACGCCGAGGCCGGTCAGGGCGAATGCTATCGAATCATTGAGCATGTTGCCGAAGTAATATTTGTTCTTGAACGGGCCGAGGAAGAACAATCCGAGCGCCTCGCCGAAGGTCGAACTGAAGGCGAGCAGCAGGACCACCGCCACGGCGAACGCGCAGGCCATTGTCACCGACAAGACGCCCAGCCTGCCCAAGGCAGCGGCTTTCTTCCCTTCGAGCGGGCTCATCCTTGGCTACCCGTCGGCGCGAAATCGTCCTTCAGCCCCAGCATGTACTCGCCCAGGCGCTCCCTGTCCAGACCCGGGCCGTTGTCGAGCGAGCATACGACGCGCCCCTTGTACATGACGATGATCCTGTCGCAGAGCGTGAGGATTTCATCCAGGTTCGATGAAATGAGGAGCACACCGGCCCCGGCGTCCCGCTCCTCGAGGATGCGTTCGTAGGTGAACTCAGTACTCGCCACGTCGAGTCCCCACGTGGGATCGGAGAACACAATAAAGGAGGAATCGCCCGACAGTTCCCTTGCGAGTATGACCTTCTGGATATTCCCGCCGGACAGGGACCCTGTCGGCGATTCGGGCCTGGCCTTTATCGAATAGCGCCGTATAGCTTCCTGCGCGTGCGCCCTGGCGGCAGCCATATCAACGATCCCGCGCGGGAAGAATGTGTCCCTGTCGAGCGAAGCAATATTCTCCGCGACCGAGGCGTCGAGGCACGCCCCGCGGTGCATCCTGTCGGCGGGTACGTAACCGAGTCCGATCCTGCGTCGCGGCGGGAGGCATTTGCCATCAAGGAGCGCGGTTCCCGCGGCCGGCTTTGCCAGACCCGAGGCTATATCCTCGAGTTCGACCAGGCCGTTGCCGGCCACGCCGCAGACGCCGAGGATCTCGCCCCCCCGCACTGAAATCGACACGTGGTCGAGCGTGGCCCGAGAGTAGCCTCTGGAGTTGAAAACGACATCGCGCAACTCGAACACTATGCCTCCCCGGGAGGTCGCACTGTCGCGCGAGAACGACGTGCAGCTCGTCGTCCCCATCATCAGGCAGGCGAGTTCGTTCTCGTCGACGGAGGCCGTATCGAAACGGTTTATGGTCCTGCCGCCCCGCATGACTGTCACCGAGTCCGCGATTTCCTTGACTTCGCGGACCTTGTGCGTGATCATCACAATAGTCTTGCCCGATTCCCGGAGACGCCGCAGGGTCGCGAAGAGCGAACGTATCTCCTGTTCCGCGAGAACGGCCGTCGGCTCGTCGAGGATGAGGATGTCGGCCTTCCGGTACAGAAGCTTGGCTATTTCAAGCTGCTGCCTCTCCCCGACGGCCAGATTCCCGGCGAGCTTCGCGGGATCGAGGTGGAAACCGTTTTCTTCGATAACTGCGGCGGCGGCTTTGGTAGCCTGCGCGGCGTCGAAAAAAACTCCCCAGCGTCGAGGCTCGCTTCCCAGCACGACGTTTTCAGCGACTGTGAAATCGGGAACCGTCGTGAAATGCTGGTGGACCATGCCGATGCCCAGAGTGCCTGCCCGCGCAGGATTGGGGATATGTACTTCCGTCCCACCTACGAGGATCTTCCCCTCATCTGGATGCTCCAGGCCGTACAGGATACGCATCAGCGTGGATTTCCCGGCACCATTCTCGCCTACGAGCGCGTGGATCTCGCGGTCCTCCACCACCAATTCGACCTCGTCGTTGGCCTGGACGCCACTTGTGCCATAATATTTGGAAATACCTGTCATGCGTACACCGGGCACCTGTTCCCTCCACGAAAGAAGGCGGCTCGCCGCCGCCTTCATGATGGAGGTCCGCCTGGGCGACGGGTCTCCATTGAGTGCAATCGCGTTTACAGCTTGGGAACCGCGAGGATTTTCTTCCCGGAGCGGATGTCGGCGAGCAGCGCGGCAACCTTGGCCCTGATCGCCGCGGGCACTGAATCGATATACAGCTGGTTCTTGTCGAGGAATTCGATATAGCCGTCTTTCATGCCGACTACATCGGCGTCGCCGTACGCGAGCTTGCCTTCGGCGGCGGCCTTGGTTTTCACGTAGGCGAGTTGTTCCTGGTGGAGAACCATGCAACCGAGTACCGTCCCCGGAGCTCGGGCATAGTCGTCGGCATCGAAAATGACGATGTACTTGCCTGAGTCCTGCGCGAGCTTTATCACGCCCTGGTTGGCGCTGCCGCTGATCGGAAGGATCACGTCAACGCCCGAGTCGAACATGCTCTTCGCGAGGTCGGCGGCCTTCGCCGCGTCGAACCAATTGCCGACGACCCGGATATCGAGCTGGAACGCGGGATCGACAGCCTTGAGCCCCTGCTCGAAACCGGGGGCGATTATCTTGTCCATCACGGGGTAGTGCTGCCCGATTATAAGCCCGGCCTTCTTGTCCTTGTTAGCCCCGGACATCGAGCTGACCGATGCCAGGCCCGCGAGGTAACCGGTGACGTAGCCCTGCTCGGTCTGGTTGTACAGAACGGTGTAGATCTGCTTGTTTCCGGCAAGCTGCCCGTCAAGACAGACGAACTTCTGCCCGGGGAAACTTGCGCCGACCTTGACGCACAGCTCGGGCATCGATGGATTCGACGTGACGACGAGGTCATACTCGCCCGTTGCCACGAGGCTGGTGAGTTTTTCTTCCCATTGCGCCTGATTGAAGCCGGCGTCGAGGATCTTGACCGAAGAACCGGGAATCTCGGAGACAAGCTTTTCGACCCCCTTCGCCATCCCGTCGTATATGGCGTTGCCGGCACGCACTCCCGGCACGAAGACGGCAACCTTGAAGGGTTTCGCGTATGCCATGGAAGCGCATAGCACCAAGGCCGAGATCGACAGGATACAAGCCTTTTTACCGTTCATTTCCTCAACCTCCTGGAAAACAATCCGTTTTGCATCTTGACGTAGGTCAAATGCTAACGTACGATTCACTCTACCACACTTTCAGGGGAATGCAAGCGCAAACCGATGGCAAAGACGATGTACAGGATCGGCGACCTCGCGGCGATGTTCAACATCACCGTGCGCACGGTACGCTACTACGAAGATCTCGGACTGCTCAAGTCGAAGAGCCGTCAGGAAGGCGTGCACCGCAGGTATCCCGAACGGAACATCGTTTACCTGAAACGAATAAGCCAGCTCAAAGGATACGGCCTCAGCCTTGCAGAGATCAAGGAATTCTTCACGCTCGCGAAGCGGGACAGGACGGGCGAGAGTTGCAGGACGCTTTTGGTCAGCAAATACGCCGACCGGATCGCGGAACAGCAAGCGATAAAAAAAGACGCCCAGAGCCGGATCGACGAATTGCAGTGGCATATCCGCCAGCTCGAGAGCGGGGGAGATTTCTTCGAATGCCCCGGCACGCAATGCGTTCAATGCGGCTTTTTGGATACCTGCGAGATAAAAGCTACGACTCCTTGAGGAGGAATGATGAAAACGGCAGTCTTGACCGCACCGGAAGTAATTGAAATCCGGGAAGCACCCGAACCCGTCATAGGAGACGGCGAAATCCTCGTCAAGCTCAAGGCCTGCGGCATCTGCACCCTGGAGCAGCGCCTGTACAAAGGTACGATGAAAATCATGTACCCGCTCATCCCCGGCCACGAGGCGGCGGGCGAGATAGTCAAGGTCGGCCCTTCGGTGCTGAGCGACTTCAAGGTCGGCTCCCGGGTCGCGCTCGACCTTGTGATGCGCTGCGGCGAGTGCTATTACTGCAAGATAGGCAAATCCAACCTGTGCTCGAACCGCTTCAAGAAGGGGCAGAGGATACTAGGCGGCTTCTCGGAGTACATAGCCGTCCGCCCCAGCCAGGTATACCCGGTCCCGGACAGCCTGGAATACGCCGAGGCGGCGTTCGCCGAGCCCTTGGCCTGCTGCATCCACTCTCTGAAACGTCTCAAGGTCGCGATGACCGAGGATATATTGATAGTCGGCGCCGGGGTCATGGGGATGCTGCACATGATGGTAGCCAAGAACATGGGACTGCGGACTACCATAAGCGACCCGGACCTCGCGCGGCTGGAGATGGCAAGGAGCCTGGGCGCCGATTTCGCCGTCGATCCGACCAGGACGAACCTTGCGGAGTTCGCCAAGGGTCTCAGCGACGGGCAGGGATTCTCGTCGTGCATCCTTACGAGCCCGGCCCCCGGCGCGTTCGAGGGCGCGGCGGCGGCCTTGGCCAAATGCGCCAGGATAAACATCTATACCGCGTACGATGACAAAACGCCCATCCCATTCGACGCCAACACCATCCACCGGAATGAACTCCTGGTAACCGGCACCGAAGGCAGACTCGAGGAGGATTTCTTCCAGGCAGTCCGGCTGCTGTCATTCGGCAAGATAGACGTGAAGCCTCTCGTCAGTGCCAGGACATCGTTCGGTGACATCGCCAAGGGCTTCGAACTCGCAATGTCCAGGCGCGCGTACCGCGTCATCCTCGAACACGAGACGCCATGATATTCTGCCTTGACATAGGAACTTCATCGGTGAAGGCCGGACTCTTTACCGAGGGCGGTAAATGCGCCGCCTCGGGTACGGCCGCGGTTTCGATGAACAAGAACGACGACCCCCGCATCCACGAAATCCCGGCGGCATCGTGGATCGACGCCGTCCGTGGACTATCCGGGCGCCTGCTCGCCGGCACGCCGAAGCCCGACTGCGTAGTCGTCAGCGGCAACGGCCCCACCCTGGTCCCGGCGGACGAAAACGGAACGCCATTGGCCGACGCGGCGACCTGGCTGGACAGGCGTGCCGTCGCCGAGGCCGAGATAGTCAGCAAGGCCGCGGGCCGTTTCATCGACCCGAGCTTCTCGTTGCCGAAAGCCTTGTGGTACAAGAGGAACATGCCGGCTCTGTACGAACGGACCGCCAGCTTTTTCTCTTGTCCTGAATACGTCATACGCGTCATGACCGGCCGTTCCTTGACGGTCCTCCCGGCCGCGGGTTTCGAGCGGTATATATGGGACGACGATTCAATCACGGCGCTCGGCATGGACACGCGCAAATTCCCCCGCTTCGTGAAGCTCGGCGAGGCAGTCGGCGAGATCAGCCGCGAAGGCCGCGACGCGACAGCGATCCCCGCGGGAACGCGCGTCGTCACCGGCGGCCCCGATTTCATAGCGTCGCTCATAGGCACGGGAACCACAAAGCCAGGCAGGGCCTGCGACAGGGCCGGCACCTCGGAGGGCATCAACCTGTGCTCCATGCACGGAGTCGACGACGCGCGGCTCCTCTGCCTGCCGCATGTAATCGAGCCATACATCAACGTATCGGGAATGATCTCGACCTCGGGCAAGGCCGTCGAATGGTTCAAGCGTATCAGCGGTCGTGAAACCGAACATTTCGACGACTTCTTCGAGGACGTCTGCTCATCGATGCCCGGTTCCTCAAAACTGATATTCCTGCCGTATCTCTCGGGAGAACGGTCCCCGATATGGAACCCTTCCGCGCGCGGGGTATTCCTCGGGCTCACGCTGGGCCACGGGAGGAAGGAAATGTCCAGGGCGGTCGTCGAATCGACGGCTTTCGCGATGAGGGACATCATCGAGGTCATGGAATCGCTCGGCTCCTCGGTCGACGAACTCAGGGTGGTCGGCAGCCCGGGCAAGAGTCCGGTATGGAACCAGATCAAAGCCGACGTCACCGGCAAGCCAATCGTGCTCCCAAAATACGAAGACGCCGAATTGTTGGGCGACGCGTGCATCGGACTCACAGCGACCGGTCGCTACGCGAGCATCGCCGAGGCGGCCGAGGATACTGTAAGCATAGGCCGTACCTTCCATCCAGATCCGTCGAACACGCGGCTGTACGACGAATTGTTCGGGGTCTACAGGAGCGCTTACGAGGCTCTCAAGCCAGTATTCAGTCAGATTGAGGCGATCAAGACCGAAGGGAGCTCACAATGATCACAGGCACAGGGATCAGGTTGAATCAGATTCTCAGGAAGGAAGACGGCCGTTGCGTAATGGTCGCCATCGACCACGGCGGCATCGCCGGTCCGGTAAAAGGCATCGAAGACCCCGCTGCCGTCATCCGCGACTGCGTGGCCGGCGGCGCCGATTCCGTCCTGGCCACCCGCGGCATAGTAAAGGCCGCGCTCGGCGAATGGGACAGGTCGACCTCGATAGTCCTCAGGCTCACCGGAGGGTTCACGGTGCTCGGGGGAGGTTTCGAGGAAGAGATGATATGCACCCCCGACACTGCCCTCGCCTACGGCTCGGCCGGCGTC
>CAZKJA010000160.1:0-8324 GCA_964552925.1 uncultured Treponemataceae bacterium | reverse complement strand
ACTTCATAATAGGCCAGGGCCCCGCGGCCAGGACGCTCCGGATCCCCTTGCCGCCTTTCACCCTCGTCGGCGCGACGACACGGGCGGGCATGGTTGGCAGTCCCTTGGTGAGCAGGTTCGGCATCAACATCCGGCTGGGCTTCTACGAAAAGGCCGATACCATTGCGATACTCAGGCGATCCGCCGGCATACTCGGCACCACGATAGATGGCGATGCGGCGGAACTTTTGGCGCAAGCCAGCAGGGGAACTCCCCGCGTCGCCAACAGGCTGCTCCGGAGGATGCGCGATTTTGCCCAGGTGGCGGGGTCCGTTTCGATCAGCGCCAGGGTAGTCGCCGACGGCCTGGCCCGCCTCGAGGTCGACCGCTACGGCCTCGAACGCCATGACCGCGACGTGCTCGCGGCGATAATAGAGAAGTTCGGCGGAGGACCCGTCGGCGCGGATACCCTCGCCGTATCGACAAACGAAAGCCTCGAAACGCTCGAGGATTACCTGGAACCCTTCCTCATCCAGTCCGGTTTCATAATGCGGACACCCCGCGGCCGCGTGGCAACACCGCTCGCGTACGACCATCTGGGATACAGAAGAACAAATGCTGACAACGGACTTCAGTTTTAAGCTACCCGATGAATTCATCGCCCAAGAGCCTACGGAAGAACGCGGTGCGTCCCGGCTGCTCGTCCTTGACCGGAATTCCGGAGCCATCACCCATGCCGCAGTCAAGGACATAGCCACGCTGGTACCGCGCGGCGCGCTTATGGTATTCAACGATTCGAAGGTGAGGCGCGCGCGGATCTTCGGGCTTACTCCAAATGGCGGCAAGGTAGAAGTGCTCCTCCTCCGGCGGGAAGGTCCCGCGTTGTGGGCGGCTCTGACTTCGAGGATGTCGCGGCTTAAAACCGGCAAGACAATCGCCCTTCCCGAGGGGCTCGAGGCCACAGTTGTCGCCGAGCGCCCGGATGAGAGGGTGATACAGCTTTCCTTCGAGCTTGACGAAGCATACCTTGAGCGGAACGGCCACCTCCCGCTTCCGCCGTATATCCGGCGAGAAGACGCCGCTTCAGATTCCGAGCGATATCAGACAGTATACGCCAAGGAAAGCGGCTCGGCTGCGGCTCCGACCGCCGGCCTGCATTTCACCCCCGAAATCCTCTCTTCGCTCGAGTCCGCGGGCGTCGAACTAAGCTTCCTGACGCTGCACGTAGGCCTGGGCACCTTCCTGCCGGTCCGCAGCTCCACGGTCGAGGACCACACGATGCACACCGAGGAATATACGATCCCGCCTGCGACGGCCGCCGCGGTCAACCGGGCGAAAAAAGAAGGGCGCGCCATTATCGCGGTGGGCACGACGAGCGTACGAACGCTGGAAAGCGCCTGGACCGAAGACGGATTGGCCTCAGGGCAGGGCGCCACGAATATATTCATATATCCGGGGTATGGATTCAGGGTGGTCGATGCGATGTTCACGAATTTCCATACGCCCGGCTCTACGCTGCTTATGCTGGTTTCCGCCTTCGCGGGTAGGGAGCGGGTCCTTGCCGCCTACGAGGAAGCTGTCAGGAACCGCTACCGCTTCTTTTCGTACGGCGACGCTATGCTGCTCCGGTGACTGGTCGCATGAAATGAAGCGTATTACCGTGCCTGACGATTACAAGGATTTCGCGAAGGTCTTCGTCAAGGCCGGCTTCGCCTGCTATTTTGTCGGAGGAGCCGTGCGCGACAAGCTCATGGGACGCCCGGTGAGCGATTGGGACGCTGCCACCGACGCCAGTTCCTCCGATATAATCCGGATGTTCCGCAACGTGATCCCCACGGGAATCCAGCATGGTACAGTCACCGTACGGTGGCGGGGCAGGTCGATAGAAACGACGACCTTTCGCGTCGATGGAGAGTATAGGGACGGTCGCCGCCCTGAATCCGTACGGTTCACCTCCGATTTGAACGAGGATCTGTCCCGGCGGGATTTTACGATCAACGGGATGGCCGTCGATCCCGCGAGCGGTGACGTTATAGACACGGTCGGCGGGCGCGACGATCTCAAGGCGGGCGTTATACGGGCCATAGGCGATCCGCTCACCCGTTTCACGGAAGACGGCCTCAGGCCGCTACGGGCGGTAAGGTTCGCCTCTCGCCTGGGCTTCAAGATAGAGGAAGGGACCTTCAAGGCGATCAATGCGACGCTCGACCGATTCCGCATGGTTTCAGCCGAGCGCGTTCGCGAGGAATTCTCAAAAATTCTTTTGGTGGAACGACCTGCCTACGGGCTCGATTTGCTGGATAAAAGCGGCTTGCTTGAAGTATTCCTGCCCGAACTTGCCGCCTGCAAAGGCGTTGGCCAAGGCGGTCCCCACCGCCACGATGTGTACGGTCACCTGCTCGAATCGTGCTCTGCCGCACCCGTCGATCTCGTGCTCCGCCTGTCCGCATTGCTCCACGACATAGGCAAGCCGGATAGACGTACGGAAGGGCAGGACGGTTCCCTCTCGTTCCACGGGCACGATACCTTGTCGGCCGCGATGGCGGAGACGGTACTCAAGAGATTGAAGTATCCCAACGACACGATTGCCGCAGTCGCCCACCTTATTCGCTACCACATGTTCGACTACTCGGAACAATGGACCGATGCGGCGGTCAGGCGATTCACAAGCAAAGTCGGGATAGACACGATCGGGGATTTGGTCAAGCTTCGCCTCGCCGATTCCTCGGGCATGGGGCACGGAAGCGTTGACCCGCGGAGCGTCCTGCCCTTGCTCGAGCGGGTAGACGCCTTGCGCGCCAAGGACCAGGCGTTATGCATCAAGGACCTGGCGATAGACGGCGACGATCTTGCCGCTCTGGGCTGGCCGCGCGGGCCGGCGATGGGAAGGGTACTCGCCGAATTGCTGGAAGCGGTGCTCGACGATCCGGAGCTGAACTCGCGGACACGACTTTTAGAAATCGCGGGGAAGCTCATGACAAAATATGGGCTTTGAACCGGCGAATCCGCCTGACAGCGCTCAAAGGCGCCTGAGCGCCATCAACCTTGTCGCTTCGAGTCCGCCTTCGGCTAGTACTGAATCGTACGCGAGGGCGGCGGAGGCCTGTTCGGCATCTTTTTTTGTCTTGCCGCTCGCTGGCCCGTATACCCTTTCGAGGAGAGTGCAGGAGATCCAGTAGGTGCGGTCGTGGTCGGGACCTGTCTTTTGGTCCAGTTTGTATACTGGATAGCAACGATGCCACTTTTGGGCATACTCCTGCAGCAAGGTCTTGTAATCCTTGCGGTGCCTGTCCGAGAGCACTTTCTCAATCTCCGGGTTGATCAACGAAAGCACCAGATCCTGGGTCTTCTCAAAGCCCGCATCCAGGTACGCGGCGCCGAACACGGCTTCAAGCGCATCGGCGAGTATTGCCTTCTTGTTCCGACCACCCGAGCGCTCTTCGCCCTTGCCGACGAGAAGCAGGGCGTCCATGCCAAGGTTCGAGGCGAGTTCCGACAGCGTATCCTCGGACACGACGAAGCTCTTGATCCTCGCGAGGTCGCCCTCCGTCTTGTCCCCCAGGGAGGTGAACAGCCGGGCCGCCGCGACCATGCCGAGCACCGCGTCCCCCAGGAATTCGAGCCGCTCGTTGTTGCCGGGGGAACGGGGGTCTTCGTTTACATGCGAGCGGTGGGTAAGGGCCCTGTTGAGGAGCGATTGGTCCTTGAATTTGAATTTGAGCAGACGTTGAAAGGCCGCGAGCGTTCCCAGCCGATCACGACCGATAGAGTCGTAATGGAAGGACACGGCCGCGGCCTCCTCAAGGCGGAACGGGCGCCTGCCCGTTCCATTGCCTGCTTACACCTGTGATTTTATGAATTCGTAGGCGTCGCGGACGGTTTCGAATTCGTTGGCTTTTTCGTCCGGTATGCGGATCTTCAGTTCTTCCTCGATACCGTACACGAGCTCGTAGGTGTCGAGACTGTCGGCACCCAAATCCTGCCTGAAGCTGGCGTCGAGGGTTATCTTCGACTCTTCGACTTCAAGCTTGTCAGCGATAATCTTCTTGATCTTCTCGTACAATTCGTCCATGGCGAATCTCCTTTACGCGTTGGTCGCTGGTGTGAGTACCTGCCGGCCGCGATAGAAGCCGCACTTCGGGCAAACCCTGTGGAACAGCACGGCATTGCCGCAATTGCCACAGGATACAATCGTCGGCGCGACGAGTTTCATGTTGATCGATCGTCGGCGCCTTGAGCGTGCCTTCGAAGTATTACATCTGGGTACAGCCATCTAAAACCTCATTCCCATGAAAAGTGCATGCAACGGATTGCTGAGGACGTTAACGAAATACGGGTATTTTGTCAAGTCATCGCATCGACGACGGCTCCTGGTTGATTCTTGCCCGGTATGGTTGGGGATCAGTGGTTTACGACGTTGAAGCGTTTGAGCGCGTTCGCGACGATCGGCGGCACCATAGCGCTGACATCTCCGCCGAACGAGGCGAGCTCCTTTATGGCGCTCGAGCGGAGGACGAAGTACTTCTGGTCGGTCGGCATCAAGAAGGTTTCTATCTCGGGCCCCACGCCCTTGTTCAATATTGACAGCTCGAATTCGTACGAAAAGTCCTGGACGCTGCGGACGCCACGGATCAGCACGCGGCACTGATGCTGTCTGGCGAACGATACAATAAGCGTATCGCAGGTGTGGATCTCGACATTCGGCCAAGGAGCGACGAGTTCCCGCATGAAGGCTACCCGCTCTTGTCCGCTGAATAGATATTTCTTGTCGCGGTTGATGGCGACCACCACAAGAACCCGCTCGAATATCGACTGGGCTCGTTCGATTATGTTGAGGTGACCGTAGGTTGGCGGGTCGAACGACCCGGGAAACACTGCCTTGACCATGCCGGTACCATAAACCGGGACCCCCACCGCGTCAAGCTCGATTCGCTCCCGATACGTTCCGTTGGCAAAGCCGGCGGCCAGCGTGTATCATTGCCCATCATGGACAAGTTGCGTTTGCTTGCATTGGCGGTTCTTTCCAGCGTGCTTCTCTCGTTATCGTTGCCGAACGAGCTCTTTGCATGGGGAAACCCGGCACTCGGCTTGATCGCCCTGGTACCGCTCTATGTGGCGCTGGCGAATAGCGCTTCGTATCGCGGCGCATTTATAGCAAGCGCGGTTTTCGGCGGGCTTGCCCATGGACTCTCAAGTTATTGGCTGTGGTTTTTCAAGGATTTCCGTTTCTGGACCCTCGGCAGCACGACGATCGCCTACATGGTCGTATACGGTTTTCTGGGCTTGTATCTCAGGGGGGCAGTAAAGCGGGGCGGTTTGCTGCGGCCCCTGCTGTTTGCGATGGGCTGGACTGTATTCGAGTGGGGTAAATCCAACGGCTTTCTCGGGTATCCTTGGGGATTGATAGCCTACAGCTGGAATACTGTATCGGCAGCTACGCAGATAGCAGAGTCGACGGGGGTGTACGGGCTATCATTCGTGCTTGCCTTCATATCCGCCGCCATCGGGGACATCCTGTCATTCGAACCGACGGGAATGTCGTGCGCCGCCATTCGATCGCCGCGATCGCATGGCATTTTCCGGCTGCTCGGCTACTTCTTGCCGCCGCGGCCCGACGGAAAATCCGGGCAGTTCCTGGCTTTGGGCCAATTGGTTGTCGCTCTAGTGCTCATGGCAGGCATCATCAGCTATGGCCTGATAGCGTTGCAGAAGCCCAGGATAGCGCGCGGAAACCTCGAAACGGTCCTGGTGCAGCAAAACATCGACTCGTGGGTAGGCTCGGAAGCGGAAAACCTTTCAATCTCCATCGCCTTGGCCCGGAAAGCGATAAGCGGGAACGGTGCGTCCCCGGACCTCGTGATTTTCAGCGAAACAACGCTCAGGCGACCATGGAACGGATTCCAGCGCTTTTACGCCAGGACCCCGCCGGAAGATCCCCTGGCGGGCTTCATAAAAGACTCCGGCAGCTGGTTGTTTACGGGTGCACCGGAAATTCTCGACTATGATACGTTCGAGGCGACAAACTCGGTCATCCTCATAGACCCCCAGGGCATACAGGAGGCCAGTTACGCCAAGATGCATCCCGTTCCCTTCGCCGAAGCCATTCCG
The DNA here is from genome assembly GCA_964552925.1 of uncultured Treponemataceae bacterium. GTDB lineage: Bacteria > Spirochaetota > Spirochaetia > Treponematales > UBA12059 > SZUA-370. The sequence continues at coordinate 2,237 of CAZKJA010000160.1, read as the reverse complement.
TTCTGGGAAAACGACGGATTCAGGAAATTTATCCAGGATGTCGTCGGTCTGGAATCAGGCTGGGTAATGGGAAGCGAGCGGGTCCTGTTCACGGTTCCGTCCAGGTCGGCAGGTAAGGTAACCTTTGCGGCGCCTATATGTTTCGAAGACGCGTTCGCGTACCTATGCAGGGAATTCGTCAACGACGGCGCGGAGATCCTTGTGAATTTGACGAATGATTCCTGGTCCAAGACGCGGTCGGCGGAGATCCAGCACTTTGTCGCGGCGCGGTTCAGGACGATCGAGTTGCGGCGGACGCTGCTGCGTTCAACGAATGGCGGCGTTTCGGCTGTCGTGGGGCCGGACGGACGGATACTCGAAGTCCTGCCTTTATTCGAATCGACCTCCAGGTACGTCGAGGTACCGGTATATACTGATGAGAGGACGCCATACCTGGATTATGGCGATTGGTTCGTCCTGGTGCTGGCGTGCATTCTTGGCATCGCTGCCATTATAATGTATCTAGACGGACAGATGGCCGGAAGGGAGCAACCATGAGCGTGCGTGAATATGTATCGGGCGCTTTTTACGAATTACAGGCGTACCGGAGCGAAGCACCGCAGGACGCTGTCGCCTTCACGGGAGCCCCGAGGAAACACCCTTATGATGACGAAAAAATAATACTTATCCTCGAACCGCAAAACGGGGAATCTGCAATATACGAGTTCAGAGCCGCGGATGTGGTGGGAGCGAAGGATATGCCGAGCCATGTCACTGAGGACGGGGAGACTTACGGGATCGTCCGGCTGTGGGTAAGGCGAGGCGCCGTGGGTATCCACTACGAACCCTTCGAGGTCGATGTACCGATCCACCCGATGAGCGAATCCCCGCTGGCGAAGGAAAAGATGGCAGGGCGGCACAGGGACTGAAGATGCTTTCCAGCGGTTTTCACGAGGCAGGCTATTATGAAGCCGTCGACGGCTGCACAGTCAGGTGTGTGCTATGCCATCACCGTTGCCTGGTAAAGGAAGGCGGGAACGGGGTATGCCGGGTAAGGAAAAACATCGGAGGCTCGCTGGTCCTGCCATATTACGGGATGGCAAGCGCCTTGTCCGTCGATCCCATCGAGAAGAAGCCGCTGTACCATTTCCTTCCGGGAAGCCAGACCTATTCCATAGGGTACGTCGGCTGCAACCTGCGCTGTCCATTCTGCCAAAATTCCGGCATTTCCCAGTCGACCACTGCGCAGACCTTCCGGGTAGATCCGGCGAGACTCGTCGATGACGCTGTAAAGGAGCGCTGTCCTTCGATAGCGCATACCTATTCAGAACCATTGGTGCACGCCGAGTTCGTAATAGAAAGCATGAAGGCAGCCCGCGCTGCCGGATTGCTCAACGTGCTGGTGACCAACGGGAACGCCTCGGCGGTTGCCGCCGGCGAAATCCTGTCCCTGTGTGACGCGGTGAACGTGGACCTCAAGGGATGGGAGCAACCGTTCTACCACGACGAACTCGGCGGCGACCTGCAGGAAACGAAGGATTTCATCACCGCCGCGCATGCGCGCGGCGTGCACGTGGAGGTGACGACCCTCGTGATCCCGGGAAAGAACGACGACGCGGCCAAGGTGGAAGGCATGGCAGCCTTCATTGCGTCCCTGTCGCAGGTCATTCCATATCATCTCTCGGCGTACCGGCCTATGTACCGCTACACGATCCCGGCCACGCCTGCCCCGACCATCGAATTCCTCGTACAGCTTGCCCGACGGCATCTCCGGTATGTCTATTCTGGCAACCTGCATCCCCATCGCTCTACCACGCGATGCCTGTCGTGCGATGCCGTCCTTGTTTCGCGTGATGGGTATTCGGTTGACGCATCGGGTCTGCTACGCGCCCGTTGCGCCGCCTGCGGTGCCCCCGCGCCGATTCGCGTCGATTAAAAAGGCGCGCGCACTTGACATTTTTGTGCTCTTTTGGCATTGTACGTCTCGCCAAGTGCACGGTGGGTGTAGCTCAGCGGTAGAGTCCCAGAATGTGGATCTGGATGTCGCGGGTTCGAACCCCGTCACTCACCCTAGCTCGTCGGAACCGACGCACGGGATCGATAGGCGACGGGCGTTCGTAGCTCAGCTGGATAGAGCGACGGACTTCGAATCCGTAGGTCGGGGGTTCGACTCCCTCCGGACGCAGTTTTGTTTTTTTTACCAGGGCCGTTAGCTCAGCTGGTAGAGCAGCAGACTCTTAATCTGCGGGTCGCAGGTT
>CAZKJA010000159.1:7353-8327 GCA_964552925.1 uncultured Treponemataceae bacterium | reverse complement strand
ATTTCGAGCGCGAGGAGAAGGATCCTTACCGCGAGCTCTTCACGCTATCGGATCACCTCATCCTGCCGCTCGCCTTCGCGATGGAGATCACGGGCGCCAGGGACGGCCCGACCGCGGTCCTCCGCCTGTGGGGTGACAGTCGCTCGGCCGTCGTCGCCACCGCGGGCGGAGCCGGATGCTGGTACGTCTCACGCGAGGCGCCTGGGGAGGCGCGGCATTGTCCCGCTTTCCCCATCGAGGCACTCGATACCACCGGCTGCGGGGACGTATTCCACGGCGTCTATGCGAGTTGCCTCGCGCGCGGCCGCACGATGGAGGAGCGGGTACTCCGGGCTTCGGCCGCGGCGGCGATCAAGGCGGCGCGAGGCGGCGGGGCGGCGGGGCTCGCCTCGGCGGACGAGGTTGAGGCTTTGGTTCGCACGTAACGCTATTGGTACATATGACGGCGAAAGTAGCCCAGGCCCAAGGAGGTTTCCATGACCCGACTATCCAGCGACGCGGTGCGATCATGAGCGACGCGTCAATCCCCGCGGTCGAGTCGACCAAAGTCCCCGCCTGGCCTCCCGCCTTTCCCACCTGGCGCATCGCGCTCTGGTCCCTAGGGAGCCTCGGCAACACGGTCATCGGAAGCCTCACCAGCCTGATGACCTACTTCTACCTGCCGCCCGAGACCGAGCAGTCCGCCTTTCCGCAGCTCATCAGCACCCAGACCATCCTCGGCCTGACCTTCGTCGGCCTGATCGGCTACTTGGGAGGCCTGCTCACGGTGGCGGTCAACCCCTTCGTTTCGACCTGGAGTGACCGTTCGAAGTCGAGGATCGGCAGGCGCAGGGTCTTCATGCTCGTCTCCATCCTGCCAGTCTCCCTTCTCTCCTTTCTGATGTTCGCGCCGCCGATTGACCGTGTGAGCCCGCTCAATGCCGTCTGGCTCCTCGCGATCATCGTCCTCCTCAACATCTTCCGGAGCCTCTACG
>CAZKJA010000159.1:0-7343 GCA_964552925.1 uncultured Treponemataceae bacterium | reverse complement strand
CCCCGAGCCGCATCATCATGCTCTTCAACACCCTGGGCTCGGTCGGTTGGCTTTTCGGCTACGTCATCGGCTCCCAGCTGGTCTTCATAATCAAGAGCGGTCTGATGGCCTCGGGCCTAAGCGCGGTCGAGGCTTTCAGGCTGGCGGTGGGAGGCTTGATCGCGGTGGCCACCGTCCTTGGCAGCCTGCAGATCTTGGTGGCCGACGAGAAACGCTACGGCACGGGCAAGTCGTCTCCCATCGCGTTATGGCCCGCCCTCAAGATGGCCTTCAAGAACCGCACCTTCGTCCTCTTCACATTGACTTCTCAAGTCTACAACTGGAGCGACGGCCTTTTCCAGAGCGGAATGATCTACATCGTCACCATCATCTGTGGACTCTCCGACTCGATGATGCTCGCCTTCGGGGGGACCATCGCTGGCCTGAGCGTTCTCCTATATCCTCTGGTCAACATCGCGGCCGCCAAGACCGGGAAGAAATTCCTCTATAGCCTGGCTCTGGTCCTGATGACCTTCATAATGCCGATCTTCGCCTTCCTGGACAGGATCCCGATCCCGATCTCCACGCTATCCTGGATCATGGTTGGTCTAGTCACGATCCCCTGCGCCATCACCGCCATCGTCCCCGGGGCTATCAGCAACGAGATCGTGCGCGAGGACTGCCTCAGGACCGGGATGGCCAAGGAAGCCTCCTTCGGAGCGGCGAACGGCCTGATCTGCTCCATCCCGGGCGGCTTCGTCGGTCTTATCATGCCTTCGCTCCTCCTCCTCGGGAAGAGCCAGGCCAACCCGACCGGCGTGCGCGCGGTCGCGCTCGCGAGCGCGGCCTGCTCGATAGCCGCCTTCGTTATGCTGCGCTTCCTCTTCAACGAGAAGAAGCTCCAGGATTCCCTCGCCGCCCATGGCTATCGCTGAGCCGTCGCGCGCGGACAGGCCAAACGGGCAGGAAAACCAAAGGGAGACAATGATGCGCATCCGATCGGTAGCCCACTCCATCCTCACCATCCTCATCCTCGGTTTCGCCTTCGCGCGCCTCGGCGCTCAGACCGAGGGCCAGTCTTCCCCCGTCTTTTCCTGGGGGCTCGACGACATCAAGACGAACTGGTTCGCGGTGCCAACCGGGCCAATACTGGTATTCGGCTACGGTTCCCTCGATCTATTCCCGGGGCTCCGCACCGATTTCGAGGGCAAGGTCGGGGTCGGCTACGAGAATTTCGGCATTTCCCGCGACGAGGCGACGGGCGATCCGCGCGGCCTCGGGATCGACGGGTCATCCATCGACATGGTCAACGGCCAGATGGAGCTGGGCTTCCGACAAGGCCTCGTTTCCCTCGAGGCGACGCGCGACATCCTCTCGGTCTTCGCCTCGGTCCACGCCAGGGCGGCGAACAATTTCGGAGCACTCCAGACCTCGGGCTTCACCGACCGAAACCGAGAACTCATGGGCAGCGTCATCGCGGGGCTCAAGTTCGCGAACGACGCCAAGAACGACCATGGGCTCCGCTCGGGCTTCAACGCCTGCGTCGAGGGCGAGTGGGGTCCCTCCGTCCTTTCGGCCCAGGGCACGGACTTTTTCCGTTTCAAGGCCGAATGGCTTCAGTACCTGCCCCTTTTCGACCTGCCGGGCAAGAAGAACCTCCTGTCTTCCTACCTTGTTCTCCGCGCCAACGCGAAGTACATCGACGGATCGAGCGTACCGCTCTTCATGCTCGAAGGCACCGACGTTCGTGCCTACCCACTCAAGCTCGACACCAAGTCGCGGGCCTCGGGTACCGCGGAGATTCGCCTCGACCTGCCTTCTTTCCTCGGCGCGAGCGACATCTTCCCGATCCTCTTCGCTTTCGCGGACATCGGTTGGTATTCGGGCTTCAACGACCTGCCCGCCGCCTCGGCCTGGCGGGACTCGTCGGGGCCACTCGGCTCTGTCGGCGGCGGCTTCGCCATCGACATCTTCGGCTTTGCCCGACCGGTGATCTCGATCGGCTACGCTTTCATCGACCAGGACAGCCAAGGCATTCCGATCGTCGGGGCGAAGGCTTTCTGGTGGGACATCGGATTCGATCTTCACATATAGGATACTACGGGAAGCGACCTGGCCAGAGGCAGGAAATGACTCCACTTGAACACCCACGCGGTCTCTCCGGAGGGCGCGAAGTCCTTGATGCGAACCACCCCGGGAAGGCTAACTTTGCCGAAGCGAGAGTACCTGCCGACGGCCATCGGGATCACCTGCTCCCGAACTACCCAGTTTACTTGACAGTTTAGATATTATGCATATACTTAATAAAATACACAAAAAGAAGTCGGATGCGCGTAGAGGCGAGACGACCTTGAGAACCCGTTCTCAAGGCGAAGCATGAAGGAGGATGGTATGGCAAAGCGTTTTATACTTTTCGCGGTTGCGGCGTTGTCGCTGGCGGCCGGCTTGGCGGCCCAGGAGTACAAGGTCGTGGTGCCGCAAGTGTCGCCGGTGGCGATCGATGTCTACACCAAGTCGATAGAGGCCATAGCCGCGGCTGAGGGCAAGAAGGTATCGGTCCAGGTACTGCCTTTCGCGCGGGCTGTGTACATGGTAGAGTCGAAGCAGGCCGATATCCAATCGACGATAGTACAGATCCCGGACCAGTCGAAATGGTCGAGTCTGAAATTCGATTACTCGACCGCGGAACTCGTGAAGATAGTCTTCGTCCTGTTCACCAACAAGGCCAAACCCGTGACTACTGCCGAGCTGAAGGCGGGCAATCCCAAGGGCTTCAAAATCGAAACCGACGCGGCCCATACCCTGCATTTCCCGTTCGCCGCGCCGTCGACCAGCATCGAGGCCAGCCTCAAGAAGCTGGATGCGGGAACCATCGACGGCTTCGTGTTCTCGCAAGGCACGACCGACGGGATCCTGAAGCGTCTCGAGCTGAAGAACGTCAGGCGGGAGTACTTCGATACCCTGAACGGGGTCTTCATACTGCAGAAGGGCGGAAGGGGAGGCCCGATCGACTCGATGATCAGCTCGGGTATGGCGAAGATCAAGGCTAACGGCAAGTACAAGGCCATCGTCGGGCCCTATGCCGAAAGCGCCTCGAAATTCATAGACTGGCAACCCTGATCCGTCGCTCGGAGGCAGTATGAAAATACGAGGAAAGTTGTTGCTGCCTATCCTGCTGACGTTTTTCGTCGGCTTCACGGGCTTTATCGTCGTCCTCTCGCTCGACCAGTCGAAGCGGAAGGAGGTTGAGCTCGGCTTCTATACGGACAACCTGACAATTCTGGCCGCAACGACCAACAGCGCGTACCTGTGGAACTTCGATATGACTGGCCTCAACGAGAGCCTGTCTTCCTTCAAAATGCTGAGGGAAGTCGTGGCGATCGAGGTACAGGACGGCACGGGCAACGTCGTCGCCAAACTCGAGTCAGAAGCGCCGCCGGCCAGGCCCATCGTCAAGGAAGCCGATATACTCCACGAAGGGGAGAAGATAGGAAAGGCGATCCTTACCTTCACCGATTCCTTCGTACGCGACGAGATCAGAAACCTGGTCTTTTCGCTGTCGTTACTCGGCGGAGCGCTTCTCGTTGGCGTGTCCCTCGTCCTGTATGTATTGCTGGGCTTCGTGATCACGACGATAAAGCAGACCGTGGCTATGCTCAAGGACATCTCGGAGGGCGAAGGCGACCTGACGAAGAGGCTGCCCGTAAAAAGCGCCGACGAACTAGGCGAGCTCGCAGGCTACTTCAACCGGACGCTGGACAAGGTCAGGGACCTGGTCGTAGCGATCAAGCGCCAGGCGGAGGCGCTGTCGGGAGTCGGCTTGGAACTGTCGTCGAACATGAATGAGACCGCCGCAGCGGTCAACCAGATCACGGCGAACATCCAGAGCATCAAGAACCAGACTATCAACCAATCGGCCAGCGTCGCCGAGACCAACGCGACGATGCAACGCATCACCGAGAACATCCAGAAGCTCGACGGCCACATCGACCGCCAGTCCTCAAGCGTCACCCAGTCGTCCTCGGCTATCGAGGAGATGCTCGCCAACATCGACTCGGTCACCCAGACCCTGGCCAAGAACGCCGCCAACGTCGAGGAACTCGCGTCGGCTTCCGAGAGGGGAAGCACCGACCTGGCGGCGGTCTCGATGGCGATCCGGGATGTCTCCTCGGAGTCCCAAAGCCTCCTGGAGATAAGCTCGGTTATCCAGGCCATAGCGAGCCAGACCAATTTGCTGTCGATGAACGCCGCCATAGAGGCGGCCCACGCCGGTGATTCCGGCCGGGGCTTCGCGGTCGTCGCCGACGAGATCCGCAAGCTCGCTGAATCCTCTGGAGCCCAGGCCAAGACCGTTTCCACAGTGCTCAAGCGCATGAAGGACTCTGTGGAGAAGATCGCCAAGTCGACGGACGCCGTGCTCGGCCAGTTCGAGGACATAAACGAGAGGATCAAGGCGGTCACCGAGCGCGAGATGGGCATCCGGAACGCGATGGACGAGCAGGGCCAGGGAAGCAAGGAAATACTGTCCGCGGTCGGCGAACTCAACGACATCACCACCCAGGTCAAGGACGGCTCCGGCGAGATGCTCGCGGGCAGCCAGGAAGTGATCCAGGAAAGCGTCAACCTCGGCAGGATTACCGAGGAAGTCTCCGGCAGCATGAACGAGATGGCCGCCGGCATCGAGGAGATCGCCTCGGCGGTCAACCGCGTCAACGACATCAGCAGGTCCAACAAAGAGATAATCGACAGCCTTAACGCCGAGGTCTCCAGGTTCAAGGTCGGGTAACAGATTCTGGGCTTCAGACCAGACAGTCGAAGAATTGCCCGCGCGAGAAAAAAAACATTCCAAGAATATCCGGATTGGCCATATACTGCTCAAGAAGGATGACAGCGCATGGTCGAACTGCTTGAGATACGTGATTCCGTACAAAAGATCTCTGAAGCGATAGCGAGCGTCCTGAATATGGACGTAATCATATCAGACGCTGAATTCCGCAAGATCGGGGATACGAAAAAGCACTTCAACCTCGAGGTAAAGTACATAAAGGATACGTATATAATCGGTTCGGTTCTCAAGTCGGGGCAAGTCAGGGTCGTTTCGGGGAAAGATGACAGCGAACAGTGCATCGTATGCAGGGAGCAGGACGAATGCAATCTCCTGGCGATGATTTGCGTTCCCATACGCTATGGCGATTCGGTTATAGGAGCTGTCGGCTTGATCGCGATCAACTCTGACGCGAGAACGGTCCTCCTTGAAAACCAGGCGAACCTTATTGGATACATCGAGCGCATGTCGGACCTCATCGTCAGCAAGCTGTTGGAAAGGGAAGCTTCCAACAAGTTGACGGTCGCGCGGAACCAGCTGATTTCCATAATGAATTCCATCGAGGAAGGGATCGCGGCTGTCGATGAGGATGGTCGCATAGTGTACATCAACTCCATACTTGGAGATATCCTCGGCTTCAAGGGCGATTTGCCCGTCGGGAAAAAGGTCACGGATGTTTTCCCGGGTGCCTATATCTCGGAACTCCTGGAAAACGGGACGCAGTTCGGGAATATCGAACTCCGGATCAAGAATTCCACCGGAGAAGTCCACACGCTCATCTCCGGGCGCCCCGTCGTGCTTGGCGAGAAAAACTCAGGCTCAATCCTCGCGCTCAAGAAAATGGAAGACGTATACGAGGTCATCAATAATCTCACCTCGTCCAGCAGGTCAACCTCGTTCGAGGAGATAGTCGGCGATAGCCGTGAAATCGTGCAATTGAAGGAAAAGGCCCTGAAGGTAGCGGCTGGCGGCTCCAACATCCTCATCACCGGCGAAAGCGGCACCGGCAAGGAGTTGTTCGCGCGCGCCATCCATTACTCCAGCCCGCGGAGCGCCAAGCCATTCATCGCCATCAATTGCGCGGCGATGCCCGAAACCCTGATCGAAAGCGAGTTGTTCGGCTACGAGGAAGGCTCCTTTACCGGCGCCGCGCGCGGAGGGCGGCCGGGAAAATTCCAGTTGGCCCATGGCGGTACTATTTTCCTGGATGAGATCGGCGACATGCCTCTGCATCTGCAGCCCAAGCTCTTGCGTGTCCTGCAGGAAAAGACAGTTGAAAAAATCGGTAGCCACAAGAGCATCATCGTGGATGTGCGCCTTATCGCCGCCACGAACAAGGATCTTGAGAAAATGGTGGACAGGGGTGAATTCCGCGAGGATTTATACTACAGGCTCAACGTCATCCCGCTACATATCCCGCCGCTCAGGGAACGTCCAGGAGATATCCGTTTGTTGCTCACCTATTTATTGAGGCAATACAATTCAAAACTGGGGAAGCAGATAAAGGGTTTTACAGCGAATACTGAAAACGCGTTGTTTTCCTATAGGTGGCGCGGCAACGTCAGGGAACTAGCGAATGTCATCGAGTATTCGGTCAATATGGAGTCTTCTGACTATATTACAGTAGGCAGCCTTCCCCATAAGTTCCGCGATGTGGAATCAAACTCGGCCGTAGAACAGAAAACCAAGGATATTCGAACAACAGAGAACGACTTGATTCGGGACGCTTTGAAAGAGTTTGATGATTCGGTCACCGGGAAGCGCAAGGCCGCGGACGCTTTGGGCATAAGCCTGTCGACTTTATACCGGAAAGTGAAGGAATTGGGTCATGATGCATCATGATTGCATTGAATTTCTCAGAATGAGAAACGATTGGGAACTAATAAAGCACTTCCATACAATAACTTAGCGTATCGGTATTCTCAAAACAGGAATTTTCTTCGGCATATTTTCAGCTATTTCGCCAAAACTGTTCAAAAACCATGAATATTTTCTCTCAGGATTGCCTTTTCATCGCAAAAGAACCGTCTTTTTCGAATTGGCATAGTACGTGCAGAGTGAGTGTAACGTTCATTTTTTGCAGGGAGGTGCTTTTCATGTTGGTAAAAGCTGAAGAGGCGAAGCTCGTCGAGGGATCGGTGATCGGGAAACCTCGGGGGAAAGACATCGCAGCGGTCATTATCATAGCGCTCATCGTCGCGGCGATCGGGTACTTCACGATTTATAAAAGCATCATCGGGGAAGCGAAACTGGGGACAGCCGACGCGTTCATGCTGATGCTCGTCGCCCTGGCCATAGGAGAGGTCGTTTCCATAAAGACCAAGGCGATGATCCCGTCGATTTTCGTGACCGCGGCTTTGTTCATCGTCGGATTCTGGACGATCTTCCCGAAAGACATACTGCAATTGGGCGGCATCGCGCCCAACCTTCCGGGAATGTTCGTAATGATCATGGTTACCCATTTAGGGACGATGCTCAACAAAGACGAACTGATAGCCCAGTGGAAAACCGTTGTCGTCACCGTAGCGGGCATGGCGGG
>CAZKJA010000158.1:0-8330 GCA_964552925.1 uncultured Treponemataceae bacterium | reverse complement strand
GGGTATCTCGATCAGCCTGAGCTCGATCCGGTCCATCCTCATGCCGGGCCTCCCGTGGCGCGGCGCGTCAGCCCGTTGCGGTCCTTCCGTACCTTGATTGAGCCGTCGTCCCCGGCGAAGAAGACCACCTCCGATTCGGCGCCGGGGCCATTGACGAAGGAGAAGCGGCGGAGGCCGGGGTCGCCGACGGCGGTCAGCGGGTGCTCGCCTGCCGGGCTGTTGCCGTTCCCGTCGATCGACTCCCACCACAGCCGCCCCTGCCTGTAGCCGATCCTCGCGCTGACGGCGTTCCCCCTGCACGAGTAGACGCCCGCGAGGGAGCGCAGGTCCCTTTCCGTCGCGAAGGACGGGAAGGTCGCGAACGGGTCCCTGCCGAGGGTCCTGGCCGCGACCATGAAGGCAAACAGCGCGAGGACGCCCTCGCCGTTCCCGCCGTTGCACAGCGAGGCGATGCCGAAACCGAGGTCCCGGCTATGGAAGATGGACGACGAAAAATTACCGGTGCTGCCGCCGTGGGTGACCACCCTGGCGCCCAGGAAGTCCGGATAGATCATCAGTCCCATCCCGTACAGCTCCGGGCCGAAGCCCGGGCCGACCAGGGACTCCGCGGTGCGGTGGCGGATCCGTCCCAGTTCCAGCTCGCGTACGACGGAAGGCGGGAATATGCGGTCGCCGCCCGCGATCCCCTGGCCGAGCAACGCTTGCACGAAGCGGCCCATGTCGGCCGCCGTGCTCAGGACGCCCCCGGCGCCGGCTATGGCCGGCTCGTAGTAGGCGGGAGCGGGACTGCCGTCGGCCAGGTGACCGGAGGCTAGCGGGGCGCCCGATCCGAAGTCCGATTCCCGGTAGCCGCTGGAGCGCATGCCCAGCGGTCGGAAGACCAGGTCCCGGACCAGGTCCGGGAAGGGCTCTCCGGCCGCCGCGGCGAGAGCCTCGCCAGCCAGGGAGAATCCTTCGTTGGAATAGATATACTGCTCCCCCGGGACCCCGACCATCTCGGATCCCGCGTCGCGGAGGAACGGCCCGATGGTCCCTTCGGCGCCGAAGGGGTATGCCCCCGCGTAGTCGCCGGGAATCCTGCCGTAGAGGGCCTTGCCGGTGACGATCTCGCTCAGGCCCAGGTTCGGTAGCCCCGAGCTGTTGGTCAGGAGATGGCGCAGGCTGACCTTAACGCCGCCCCGTTCCAGCGAGAGCGGGAGGTACGCGGAGAGCGGGGCGTCCAGGTCGACCCGGCCCGCCTCCGCCAGCAGGGCCGCGGCGGTCGCCGTGACGGCCTTGGAGCACGAGCCTATCATGAAGACGGTCCGCTCGTCGGGCGTCGCGTCGCGCCCGCGCTCCCTCGTCCCTATCGCGAACGTCGACGCGTCGCCGTCGTCGAACACGATACGAGTGGCGCACCCCGGGATCCCGGACGTCTCGAGCATCCCGGCCAGGACCGGCCGGAGCTCCTCGACGGCCGCGAGCGTCACCCCCATGCGGCTCATGGCCGGCCTTCGGTGGTCCCGGCCTTCTCCCGGGCTTCAATCTCGAGGCGGATCGCCGCGATCCTTTCGGGCGTCAGGTCGTACTTCGCGAGGAACAGGAGGGTGGCCGCGAGCAGGAGCAGTGCCGTGACCCCGCCGAATTCGAAACGGATGCCGAAGCGCATCGCCTCGGTGATCCGCTCGCCCCGCATCGTCTGCGGCGTGAAGCCGGTGATCCCGCGCACCGCCCAGTAGATCAGGGCCTGCAGGATCAGGGACAGGCGCATGAAGAAGGTCTTGACGCCGAAATACACGCCCTCCTCGTGCGTTCCGAGCGAGGCCGTGATCTCGTCTATGGTGTCAGACAGCAGCGGCAGGATGGCGACCCAGAAGCCCCCCACGCCCAGGCCAAGCGCGAAGAAGACGGCGAACGACGCGCCGACCGAGTCAACGAAGAAGAACGGCACGAGGCAGAGCACGATGACGAGATTGCTGGCCACCGCGGTCGTCTTCATGTTCGACTTCCTGGCGATCATCGACCAGACAGGGATTGACGCGAAGACGCCGACGAACTCGACCATGATCAGCATGGTCTTCGTCGAGTTGGCCTTCTCGATCGGTACCTCCAGGACGAATTCCAGGAAATAGGGCAACGACGATATCGCGGTCATCGACAGGGTGTTGAAGCACAGGAAGAGGACGATGAACAAAAGAAAGTTCTTGTGCCTGAACGACTCCCATAACAGCCTGAAGAAGCCCTTCGGCGACCCCCCCTCCGTCCCCTCGAACAGCCGCTCCGTCAGTTCGGGCTCCTCCCGCACGCTCGGCCGCAGGATCAGCAGCATGACTATCCCGATCCCGGCGCCGATCAGCATCGGCTTCAGATAGCCGGTCGGCGACGAGATGTCGCCGAATTCCGGGACGATGAATCCTGCCAGCATGCTGGCGGTGGAGACGACGGTCGAGATGGCCCCCAGCCTTCTTCTCTGCTCGGCGGACCTGAACAGATTCGGCGAGAGGCTCTGGTGGTTGACCGAGAACATGGAAAAGAACGTATCGGTGATGCATAGGGTCACGAGCATCCAGGCGAACAACCCGACCTGCGAGCGGAACGGCGCCGCGTAGACCAGGATGACGAAGAGCAACGTCCCCAGCCCGCCGATCATGATCCACGGGTAGTGGCGCCCGAGGCGCCGGCTGAACCCGTACGGCCTGCCGGTGACGAAACCGACCAACGGATCGTTGATCGCGTTGTAGATCGCGTAGATCGTCTGCGCCACCAGGAACCAGCCGTTCGAAAGCCCCATCGTCCGCACGTAGTAGTAGTTGAGCAACGCCGCGAACAGGGCGGTGGCGAATTCGGCGAAGCCGACCCCAAAACTGTAGCTCCAGATGTCCTTGTTGGTCCGTTCCCTGAGCATTTCTTCCTCCGATCGCTCACCGAAGATGCGTCCCTTCAATCGGGGCGCTTGTTCCCCCGTCACGAGCCGGGGCGGCTCTTCTTGAACAGGCAATGCTCGTACCTCAGCCAGACCTCGTCCCCGCCGCCCCGAACGAAGGCGCAACTACCCCTCCTCGGCGAGGGGGGATAGTCGGCCGGCTCGAAGACCGTCTCGGCCCCCGCCGATCTCGAGGCCGCGAAGGCCAACTCCGGCCCGGCGCCCGAGCCTGGCGACTCGGGCCTGAGCCTCAGGATCCCGCGTTCGAAATAAGCCTCCAAGGCGTACGTCCCGCCTTGGCTGCGGTAGGCTCCGGCGATTTCGCCGGCGGACAGGGCGGCGTCCGGCCCCGTCTTCCCAGGCTCTTCGCCGTCGCCCGCGAGTAGCCGTAGAACGGCGCGGGCAAACGCGGCCAGCGACGGTGAGCCCGCGGCGTTCTGCCCGACGACCACGCCCGCCCCGCGCCGGGGCAGTACGGCGCAGATACCGCCGCTGTAGAGGATATCCCCGCCGTGGTAGATCAGGGGTTCGTCGAATTCGCCCTCCTGGACGTACCAGCCGAGCCCGTAGGACCGCCCGGCAACCTCGTCCCCGGCTCGAATCCCGGTCCAGAGGCTCGTGGCGTACCCGGCTATCCCCAGGCCGCCAAGCTCGCCCCGGCCGAGGAGGAACGCCAGGTAGCGGCCCAGGTCGTCGACGGTGGCGACGAGTCCCCCGGGGCCGTACGCGGCCTCGGGTACGGCCAGGGGCACGGGCCGGGGCCCGGAAGCCGATGGTACGTAGCCGGTGACGCGGGGCGCGGAACCCGTCCCGGCGCGAAGCCCTATGGACGAGTCGAACATGCCCAGCGGCAGGAGTACCCGCTCCCGGACGATCTCCGCGAAGGGTTTCCCGGCGGCCAACTCGGCTATCCTCGCGAGTAGCACATAGTTCTCGTTGCTGTAGAGGAAGCGCGCTCCGGGCCGCCGATAGCGAACGCGGGCGAAGTCCAACAAGCCCGCGAGGAGACTCCCCGGGTCGTCGACTTCGTAGGGACCTTGGCCCTCGACTCCGCACAGCCTGAAGAAGAGCGACACGGTCAAGCCCAGTTCGGGGATGCCCGAGGTATGGGACAAGAGATGGCGCAACAACAACGGGATACGTTCGTCCGGCCGGGGCTCCAGGATGAGGCGGATATCGCGGCCCAGCTCGGGCAGATATCGCTCCGCCGGATCGTCCAAGGACAAGAGTCCGTCGCGTTCCAGGAGGAGGAAGGTCAGGGCGGTCAAGGTTTTCGTGATCGAGCCGGCGCCGAACAAGGTCGAACTCGTCATCGGGAGCTCGGCCTCGCGCGAGGCGAGCCCCTCGGCAACCGAGAGGAAGGGCCGCCCGTCCCTCCAAACAGCCAAGGCGACTCCCGTGGTCCCGGTTGCCTTGAGATAGTCCCGAAGGAGGCGGGAGACGCGTTCGGTGATCTCATAGTCAACAGGCGTCATGGCTGACCTCGCACTTTTCAATCATACGCTTGAAAAGTTATAGCATGGGTCCTGCTTTTTTTCAAGCGATTGTTTATAATCAGGCCATGAAGAACGGGTCGGACCGCCACGAGCGTAGTCATAGAGGGGAACGTAGCCGGGCCGATATCCTGGCGGCGGCCATAGAGGTCTTCTCCGAGCTCGGCCCGGACGGGGCGACGCTCAGGCTGATCGCGCGGCGGACCGGCGTCAACATCGCCACCCTGATGTATTACTTCCCGAGCAAGGAGGCCCTGTTCGCCGAGGTCGTCGGGATGCTCGAGGGCGGCGAGCTGCGCATCGTCGAGGTGTGGCGGGACTCGCTGGTCCCCTCGACGCTGTCGCGGCTGGACAGCTTGAAGGAAGCCCTGACGGAATTAGGCATCATGATCATAGACCGGGTGATCGACGATCCCGGCCGGTTCCGCCTTGGGGTGTTCTCGGCGCTCGACGCCTCCAGACAGGAGCAGGCAGAGACCGGGGGAGCCGGGTCCCAGGGGGCGACGCTCCACTCACCCGAGCGGGAGGCGGTCCGCGATGTGCTCGTCAAGGCCATGGAGCTCGGCGCTTTCCGGGCTGATCCAAGGGAGCTCGACGACTACATCGAGGGGTATACCTATCTCAGTCGCGGCTTCGCGATGACCCATATCGCAGAGATCGCCAAGGGATCCATGAACCGTGACTCCATCATCCGCCGGTTCAGGAACCTCATCCATAGGTACGTCAACAATATGTTGCCACGGGAGGCGGACTAGCCGTCCCGGGCGGCAAGGAGGGGGCTCCGATGCTGCGAGACAGGAACCACAAGTCGATCCTGATGCGTCCGCTCGAACGCTTGGCCGGATTACCCAGTCCGTACGGCCTCGTCGAGGGGCTGGGTTGCATCCATCGCGAGCGGCGCGGGCCGGGACGCGGCGGCACGCCCGTCCCCTATCTGCCCAAGGACGGACTGGTCAACGACGGCGTCGACGAGGAGCTCACCCTCGGCTTCGCGGGCGACATCCTGGACACCAAGGGGCTACCCGCGGAGCCGGCCGACGACGTCGTCGGCTTCTTCGCGGATTGCGACGCGTTGATCGGCAACTTCGAGTCCATCATCACGGACCTGCCCGGCCACGGCACGTCGGTCAGGCATGACCGGAGGATAGTCGACGCCCTGGAGCGGGTATTTCCACCGGGTTCGACCTGCCTCTCGATCGCGAACAACCATGCCGGGGATTATCCGGCGGACGTGTTGTTCGAGTCCGTCGACCTCCTCGAGTCGCGGGGCTTCAACGTCTTCGGCTGGAACGAGCGCCCTTTCGTCGACGTCGGGGGAGAGGTCAGGGTGGTCGGCGCTACAGACTGGTCGAACGCGGCCTGCGACAGCGTCCATATGCTGGAGGGAGCCCTGACCCCGTCGCTCAGGAAGGAGGGCTCCCTCAACATCCTGTTCCCCCACTGGGGCTACGAGCTGGAGCTCCATCCGCGCCGCTCGATGGTGCGGAAAGCCGGGGACTGGGTCGGTATGGGCTTCGACGCGATAATCGCCCACCACGGTCATACGCCGCGGTCGATTTTTGCCCTCGACGGCGACGGTACCCGGCCGCGCGCGCCGGTCGCGGACAGCCTGGGCGACTTCATCTGCGGCTTCGAGAGGGAGTGGTATCACTACGGGATCGTTATGAAGCTGGGCGTCGGCCGGATGCCCGACGGCCGGAAGGCGGTCGGGCGACTGCGCTGGGAGTACTGCGAGACGCGGCCCCGCGACGGCGCAGTGACCACGCGTCTACGGGCCGACCTACCCCTTTGAGGGCGGCCGGAGGGGAAAGCCGACCGGCTCGCCCCCGGCGCCGTCGGTTTCCCAGCCGTCACAGCTCTTGGTCGTCAAACGCATCGACAGTACAGATGGGCTGGAACGTATCGTTTTATTAGTTCATCGAAGCTTGCATCTGTACATTTTCGATACCGCCTAAAGAGGTGGTTCATGTCCAAGCATACCAGATGCGGTGGCGGTGGACGCCGAGATGCAAGCTTCGATGAACTAGGTATCGTTTTGTCAATCCGGGGAACGGCCCCGCGGATTCGGACGCCCTCCTCAGATCCAGCGCAGGACGCCCGCGAAGACCAGCATCGCCATCGCGTCGACACCGATCAGCGAGCCGATGACCGCCTTCTGCACCCCGGGCTTCCAGTCGTACGCGAAGTTCGACATCAGGAAGAACGGCACGTAGACGGTGACGAACACCGGGAGGGAGCCCCACCACGGATATACCCAGTGAAAGGCCGGTGTCTTGGCGAGGAATATTTCGATGACCGAGAACATCGCGGCGTTCCCGACGGCTATCGCCACGCGGTTGTTGACGCCTAGTATCCTGGCCTTGGGATCGGCGGGCAGGATCTTGGAGAAGATGACTCCCGCGACCGCGAACATCATCGACAGCTCCCAGCCGACGCCGACCAGCAGCAGGAATGACGTGCCGGTCGGGACCGTCCACAGCGCGTGCCCCGAGAAATGCTGTATCAGCGCGTTGAGTATTTCGTAGAACCAATGCGTCGCGTACAATGACAGTCCCGCCGCGACGCCCTTCCAGTTCCTCTTCTCTATCTCCGAAAAGTAGACGTACACCGTGAAGGCCAGCAGCGGTATGAAGTACCACTGGAAGTTGTCGCCCTTCCTGAGTATCGCCAAAGCCGCGTCCGTCAATTCCGGATGGTTCAGTTGCATGAGTAGCCTCCTTTTATTTCTGCGTCGCCACGATGTTCATGATTCACCCCTATCGGGTACGGAAAGCGATACTGCGCCGGATGCAGTATACCCGGAAAGGCTACACGGAGAAAATATTAATACGGGATTCGGTCCCTTATTGACAGTTGCTCGAATCCGGCGATAAGTAGATACTACTTAATACCCGTATAGTGGAATGAATCGAAAGGAGCCGCCATGGAAACGATGGAAGCGATTATCAGCCGAAGGACGATACGGAGATTCTCCGACAAGCAGATTCCGGGAGAAGTGCTCGAGGAGATCATCGAGGCGGGATTCAAGGCCCCGTCGAACGATCACCTGAGGAAATGGGAAGTCGTCGTCATCCGGGATAGAGATGCGAGGATCGACCTCGTCGGAAGAATAAAGAATAACAGGACTACCGATGACGCGGTCAGGATAGTAAGCGCCTCCGGCATGAGCGACGAAGACCAGAAGAACATGTATATAGACGCGATACCCCTTCAATACAGGATGCTGATTTCTTCGAGCGTCCTCATACTGCCGTTCTACTTTCAACCGAAAGACGTCTTGCAACCCGCCGAGTTGTCCGACCTGAATTACCTCGCTTCGATATGGTGCTTCGTAGAGAACATGCTGATAGCCGCATCGAGCCATAGGATCTACGGAGTCACGAGGATCCCGACGGAAGAAGAAAGGAAATATGTCAAGGAACGCGTCAACGCGCCCGCCGAGTATGATTTCCCCTGCTACCTTTCGTTAGGCTATGATGGCGAAGCGGCTAACCCGGTCAGGCAGAAACGAATTGATTGCAAGGATCACATCCACCTGGACCGGTGGTAGGATACGGTAGCTCACCGAGCGCGGGCCTCTTCTGCCGCCATCCCCCGGTCGGGCATACCACGGGAACTCCGCAGCGAGAGAGGTCCGCGGCCATCCTGCACCATATTTCAGAGTGAGTGGACTCGGGTCGCCGCCGGCGCTACATCATTCGAAGCGTCAGGCAATGGCTCAATGGGCAGTCGAGGACGGACGCCATCTCCCAGCCGGCCGAGCGGACTATGCCCAGAAACGCGTCGAGTCCGCGCAGCCGGAGGGCGGCGCCGGTCGCCTCGTTTACCGATCGCTCCGGTCCCGTAGCCTTGCTGACGGTCCCGACGATGATGGCATCACGGGGAGCATTCGCTCGGGCGACCTCGAGGGTCGACACGATCACCGCGTCCGACGC
>CAZKJA010000157.1:6675-8387 GCA_964552925.1 uncultured Treponemataceae bacterium | reverse complement strand
GACTTTCCATAGCCAGGGTAGCTTTGTTGTTGATATCCCGAGAAATCATTGTAAACGCTCCGATGGCAACAACTACCACAATTATCGTAATCCCGAAGATGAGAAAGAGTTTCCTGTTTGCGATCAAAAAGTCATTCAACCGTTCGGAAAATCTAATACTTTCGGTAGGATTGACATTCTTGTTACCTTTGGTTGCCGGGTCGATAGAACTCATCGTATGCTTACTCCTTTGGATTTGCTATAACCAATTCTTTGATAAGTCGAGAGAGATACGTTCGTTGGATATCGAGTACCTTGGATGTCTCGGTCTGATTCCATGAATGCTCATTTAGGGCACTCGCTATGAAATGCTTCTTGAAAATTGTCAGGGCATCTTTTAAACTTTTGCCCTTATACTCATCACGTACGTTCGCAATATCTCCAATCAATAAATCCCTGGCGTCAATTGTTTTTTCTTTTGCGATGACGACCGCGCGTTCCACAGCGTTTTCCAATTCCCTGACATTGCCAGGCCATGGGTACGAGAGCATCAAGTCGATCGCTTCGTCGGTAAATCCATTGAATTGTTTCTTGGTCTCGCGACAGAACTTTTTAAGGAAGAAATCGGCTAGCACTGGAATGTCTTCTTTGCGTTGCCGCAGCGGCGGTACATAAATCGGAAGTACATTCAACCTATAGTACAGATCACTTCTGAACTCTCCCTTTTTTACCTGCGCTCCTATGTCACGGTTGGTAGCCGCGACTATCCTGACATTCACTGAAACCGTGTCACTGGATCCAACCCGCTCGAAAGTTTTTTGTTGAAGCACCCTGAGCAATTTTGCCTGCAACTTCAAAGGCAAATCGCCTATCTCATCGAGGAAAATCGTACCGCCATCGGCTAATTCGAACCTGCCCCGCCGGTTCTGGACTGCGTCGGTAAAAGCGCCCTTCACGTGTCCGAACAATTCGCTTTCAAGCAAACCCTCTGGAAGCGCGGCGCAATTGACCCTGACGAAGGCTCCATTTTTTCTGTTGGACCGGAGATGTACCTGCTCGGCTATAAGTTCCTTGCCAACTCCGCTCTCTCCCAATATCAAGACCGAAGAATCCGTTTTGGCTACGCGATCGATCAATTCAAGTTTTTCGACAATATCCGCGCTTTTTGCTATGAGGACATGAAAACCTTTGTCGGTGGATATCTGATCGCGAAGATAGCCTATCTCCTCACGGGCCTTTTCCAGGTACTTTGCATTTTCTATGGCTATCGCAGCCTGAACCGCAAAGATCTCAAGCCATTGCAAGTCCGACTGGGTAAAGTATTTCTTGTCCTTCTTGTTGATTATTTCCAGCAAGCCGACGCAGGTTCCACGAACCAACATCGGAACCGCCAGGATGCTATACGTAGGGAAATCAATTGATTTGGAAATATCTCCGTAGAAGCGGGAATCGGTTTCGACATCATTTACTATAAGGGATTGGCCGTGTTGAGCTACCCAACCAGCAATACCCTCACCAGGATTCAGGCTGAACTTTTTGACAGCGCCACTTTTAGGACCCAGGGCTATTTCGAAATACAGCTTTCCATCCTCCTCGTTTCTCAAGAGCAACGAGGAGGCTTCTCCGGCTGTCAACCTGGTAGCGGATTCAAGTATCTGGGTCAAAAGTGACCGGGCGTCACCATAATTGGAATTTATGAGCGTATTGATCTCGATAAGCGTCTCGAACTTCTC
>CAZKJA010000157.1:0-6665 GCA_964552925.1 uncultured Treponemataceae bacterium | reverse complement strand
TGAAACCCTCGTTCGAGGAGCCCTCGTCCATGAAGCGGGACATTTCAGCCTGCTGTTGCTTGCGTTCCAGATCACGCACGGACAGCGAGAGCTTTTGACGCTCGGGGCTGAGTTCGGTTATGACGACTTTGATAGGGGATCCCGGCTCATACCGTTTGACAGCTACCTCAAAATCCTCGTCGCGATCCACGCTGAGATTGGATTTGTTGACAAGACCTTCGATTTCCCCTGGAACCTTGACGAATACGCCGAAATCGGTGATTGAAGACACTGTGCCTTCCAGAACCGAGCCCACATGGTACGTGCCGGAGAAAGACTGCCACGGATCGTCCGAGAGCCTCCTCACGGAAAGCCGGATGCTATGATCGTTAGGCTGGTTCTCTATTACCATTACCTCGATATCCTCGCCTACCTGGATCTCGGAACCGGCGTTCCTGACTTTTTTGGTCCAGGAGAGTTCTTCTGCGGGCAAGAATCCATCAATTCCGTCTTCCAGTTCAACAAATGCGCCGGAGGTGGTAATTTTTACCACTTTCTTGGTCAGTCGCATGCCAACCGGATACCTGTTATCGATCGTTGTCCATGGATTTTCATGTACCTGGCGAAGACCCAAGGAAACCTTCTGCTGGTCAAGGTCATAGCCAAGGATCATGCACTCGACGCTATCGCCAACCTTGAGCATCTCGTCGGGTCGCTTGACGCGCTTGACCCAGGAAAATTCCGATATATGCGCCAAGCCTTCGATGCCGTCTTCGAGTTCAATGAAGGCACCATAATCTGTCAGCTTTGTAACAGTTCCGTTGACGACAGCATCAAGATGATACCGTTCTTCAAAGGTTTCCCAAGGATCCCTCGAGAAATGCTTGAGCGATAAATTGATCCGACCTTCGGCAGGGTCGATCTTGATTACCTTGAGCTCAATTTCCTGGCCTTTTTTGACGAAATCCTTGGGTTTGGTTACGTGACCCCAACTCATGTCGTTGATATGGAGCAGGCCGTCGAAACCGCCCAAATCAATGAAAGCACCAAAGCTTGTGAAGCTTTTCACCGTGCCTTTTATAAGATCTCCGATTTGGACTGTAGAGAAGAACGCGTTCCTGCGGGTCTTGATTTCTTCTTCGAGCCATTCGCGGCGGTTGACTACGATATTGACGCGCTTTTCGGAATAGAGCCGTTCAACGTAGAAGCGGGTTTTTTCCTTGAGGAGGTAGTCACCCTTCTCCACCCGTTGCACATCGGCTTTGGAGACAGGAAGGAATGCCCTCAGGCCATATCCGAGGCTCACCTCGAAACCGCCCTTGATTTCCTTCTCGATGACACCTTCGACCGTCTCATGGTTCTTGTGCGCGTTCTGGATATTCCGCCAGTGCACTTTTTCGTCCGCCTTGGATTTCGAGACGTACGTTTCACCGGATCGTGTTTCCTTCTTCATGAGGACGACGGTGACCGTATCGCCGACTTTCGGCGGTGTCTGGAATTCTATGAGCGGGATTTTACCTTCGCTCTTGGCGCCGACGTCCACGAATACGCAGTCGCTGGCAACCTGTACCACCTGTCCCTCGACGAGGTCGCCCTCTTCCAGATGGTTCATGGTTTTTAGATACTGTTCCTGTAACTGTGTCTGGATGCTGTCGTCGGAGGGAGCGACCGCGCCCATTTCCACTTCCTTGCCCATACGGTTCCCTTGCTGTTGAATTTTCGAGTTCACAATGTCATAAACTTGATCTATGGTCAAGTATGATGTATCCAAATAGAAGGCTTTGGTCGCCTTTTTAAGGCTTCCTTCAGCTTTATTCCTGTCTATGGTATCGCGCATCTCTATATTCTGCTTGATCTCTTCCAGGCTGAGGCCGTTGGCGGATTGTCCGAAGCGACGCAACGCCCGCGCCTCGACGCTGGCATCGATGTATATCTGTACTTCCGCGTCGGGAAAGACCACCGTGCAGATATCGCGGCCTTCCACTACAGCATCAATGCTTGAGCCGATGGAACGGATTATGCCGTTGACTATATGCCGTACCGGTACAATCGAGGAAACCTGGGCAACGTGTGCGTCAACTTGCGCGCTTCTCAGTTGGTCCTCGACAGGCTCACCGTCGAGCCGCAATTGGCCCTTGTCATAGGAAATAACGATGGAAGAAGCGTATGAGATGACTTTCTTATCATCGTCGATCGGTATCCCGCCCCTGAGCACTCCATACGTGATTGCCCTGTATAGATTGCCTGAATTGATATACGTCAAGCCATGGCGCGCCGCAATCATGCTGGCTATCGTGCTCTTGCCGGTGCCCGCAGGCCCATCCATCGCGACTATCATGGTATGCTCCTGTCGCTGCCGCCGTTCGATTCATTCAGCGCGGCTAACTCAGCACCGGACAGCGGGCGCCATCGTCCTTCCACAAGGTTTCCTAGACTGACCGGTCCGATAGCTACACGACGCAATAACGTGGCTCTCAGGGAGAATGACGCGAGGGCTCGCCGTATTTCGCGGTTCCTGCCCTCTACCAGCTGGATCACGCAGCTATCCGCGCCTGTAAGGATCACGCTTCTGGCCTTGAGGATTTCCCCTTCGTCGTGTATTCCCTCAATGAATCCCTTCCTGAATTCAGGCGGAATTCTTCCATCGGTCTTGACATCGTATTCCTTGACCAAACCCGAGGACGGATGCCCGACATGCGCGGCGAAATTGCCGTCATTGGTGAAAAGGATCAAGCCGCAAGAGTCGAGATCCAACCTTCCGATGTTGTAAACTCGCTCCTTGATTTCTGGATTGAACAAGGATACCGCTAGCGGCCGACCGTATTCGTCGCTCATTGCGCACAGGTAGCCCGGCGGTTTATTGAGAACAAGATAGTGCAGCCTGGTCTCCGCGGAAATCCTCTCGCCATCGACCTCAACCATGTCATCCGGCGAGGCTCGTGTTCCCAGCTCAGTCACGATGCGGCCGTTCAGCCGAACCCTGCCGTCGACCATCAACTTCTCCGCTGCCCTTCGGGAAGCGGTCCCCGAGCGCGCTATGAGCGTTTGAAGCCGGATGCCCTTGGCGGGTCCGGGAGAAGCGTCTTCAGGATTGTCTTCTCCACCGCTCATTCGGTTTCCTTGAGCTCGAACCTGTCACGTTCGAGCTCATCGAGCCTGGGAAGCTCCGCTATGCTGCCCAACCTGAAAAATTTGAGGAACTCCTTGGTCGTACCATACTGCAATGGTTTTCCCGGCACGTCTTTCTTCCCGACCTCCCGGATGAACTCTTTTTCGAGAAGGAAGCGGATCATGTTGTCGGCCGAAACCCCGCGTATCGCTTCCACTTCGGCACGGGTCACCGGTTGCGAATATGCGACGATCGAAAGCGTCTCCAGCGCGGCCCTGGACATCTTCTGTTCGTTTTTCCGGCCGTAGCGGTCCTTGAGCGAATCCCATAGATCGCGTTTTGGGATAAGCATCCATCCGCCGCCTATCTCGGCCAGCTCCAAGCCGCTCGAGGGGATTGACAGGTTCTCCTTGAGTTGCTCGAGGGCGGCTTCCACAACTTCCTTGCCGAAGCCCGAGAACTTGACCAAGGAAGCCTTGTCTACCGGTTCGGGTTCAAGGAAAAGTATCGTCTGGATGATAGCCGTTTCCCTGTCAAGATTCAGGTCCATCATTGCTCCGCTTTTCGTATCGTCGTAATTTTATATCGCCGAACAGGCGATGCTGCTGTATTGATAGTATGCGGTTTTTAACCGCCTCGAGGATGGCCAGGAATGCGCACACGATATCCAGGGTCGAACCCGGCCTCGTGATTAGCTCATGGAACGCGAAGGATTCCCTGGAGTCCAGGAACTCATGGATGAGCGCTACTTTTTCATTTATGGATACTTCTTCATACATGTCGATGATACGCTCGCTCGACATGCCGCCCATCAGTCCGGAAAACGATTTAAGAAGATCCCAAATATCGATAGTGTCCCACAGTTCGTCGTCCGCGAAAGGCAAAGCGCGCTGAAGCTTTGTACGTTCGATGGTCCATTCGACTTCGAGTTCCTTGCGTTCCATCAATTCCGACAATTTTTTATACTTCTGGTATTCTATGAGCCTCTCAACCAGATCCTGCCGTGGATCGTCTATCTCGTCGTCCAGATTGATCTCAACCGGCAGAAGCATCCTGCTCTTGATGTACAGGAGAGTCGCCGCGAGCGCGTGGAACTCGGTCATCGTATCAAGATCCACCCCTTCGGCGGATTTGAGCGAGATCAAGAATTGTTCTGTAATCGATGCTATCGGTATGTCATAGACACTCACTTCATTCTTCTTTATCAGGAAGAGAAGGAGATCGAGGGGGCCTTCAAAGTCGTCAAGCCGGAAACTGTAACCAGTCGAGCTGGATTCCGGAACGGTATCGTGTGACTCTTGCATGTTTCTGTTTCAGTCGAGGATTATAATGGCGCGGGCGCGATGAGGTAAATCCCCTGCCCTGCCACCGCAGGCAAAAAATCCTTGAGTTCTGTCCCGTCGGACGGATCCTTTATGCCGACGTCCAGTTCCAGGAGCGGCACCAGCACGAATGCGCGTTCCCGTATGCCAGGATGAGGAATGGTGAGTCGGGGAAGTGCAAGCCTCATCGCACCGTAATACAGGATATCGATATCGAGAGTCCTCGGCCCCTTGTGTACTTCCTTCGACCTGTCGCGGCCCAAAGCGTTCTCCACCCCTTGCGTCCTCGCGAGCAAGTCCAAAGCCTCCAGGCTCGTGTCGCCATGGAGCACGAGGTTGAAAAAATCAGCTTGGTCGACAAGGTAGCGAGGCGCGCTCCTGTAGATCGACGATACTGCCATTCCCTGGACAAATGCACCCAGCTCGACGATGGCTTGGCGGAGGATCGCCATGCTGTCGCCACGATTGGAACCCAAGGCCAGGTAGATGTGCGTCAGAACAGGCCGCCGTCATCGTCTCCTTCGACGGTCTTCGCGGCGCGCGGGACGGTTGCCGCCACCGCGTCGGGGAAGCCGACCGGTTCGACAGGCTCGGCCGCCGGGGTCGGCTTCATCGGCGCTGCGGGTTTGACAGGCTTCGCCGATGCGACAGAAGCCGCTTTTTTATCGCTTGATGCCGGCACGGCCGGAACGGCAGTCGGGAAGAAGATAGCCCTGACCTTCGCCTCGATTTCGGCGGCGAGTTCGGGGTTCTGCTCCAGCGTCTGTTTGACGTTCTCGCGGCCTTGGCCAAGCTTCTCCTCGCCGTAAGTGTACCATGCGCCTTTTTTGTCGGCGATGCCGCATTTGACGGCGGCATCGATCAGGCTGCCCGAGGCTGAAATTCCCTTGCCGAACATTATTTCCAGTTCAACGCGCCGGAAGGGAGGAGCTACCTTGTTCTTGACCACTTTGACGCGGACCTTGTTGCCGATCGCCTCGTCCTCGCCTTTTTCTATGGTTTCAATCCGTCTGACTTCCAATCGCAGCGAGGCGTAGAATTTGAGCGCGTTGCCGCCGGTAGTGGTTTCTGGATTGCCGAACATCACCCCGATTTTCATGCGAATCTGGTTGATGAATACCAGGATCGTCTTGGATTTGCTGAGAGTACCGGTGAGCTTGCGCAGGGCCTGGCTCATGAGGCGAGCCTGCAGTCCGACGTGCGCATCGCCCATGTCGCCCTCGATTTCGGCCTGCGGAGTCAGGGCGGCCACCGAATCGATTACGATGATGTCGACGGCGCCGGAACGGACCAACGATTCCGCGATCTCGAGCGCTTGTTCGCCGTTGTCTGGTTGCGAAACCCACAGTTCATCGGTATTGACGCCTAGATTCTTGGCGTACACGGGATCGAGCGCGTGCTCGGCGTCGATGAACGCGGCGATTCCGCCTTTTTTCTGCGCCTCGGCTATCGCGTGCAACGCAAGGGTGGTCTTTCCCGAGGATTCCGGACCGTATATCTCTATGACGCGCCCGCGGGGGTAGCCTCCCACCCCCAGGGCTTCGTCGAGCAGGATCGAGCCCGAGGGGATCGATTCTATCCCGAGCGAGTGGTCGTATTTGCCTAGCTGCATCAGGGATCCAACGCCGTACTGCTTCTCGATCTGCAACCTTGCGGCTTCCAGCGCCTTGAGTTTGTCATCCGCGGTCTGGGTGCTATAATTGGTCTCTGTTTTAGCCATTAAAATCCTCCTGATACTGCATACGCAGACACGGGCACCAGCACGTTCGGTGTGATGTCTGCACAGCCACTATATCGTTTCCAGCCTCTATTGTCAGCATGATGCCTCATCGTCTCCTGAGGCCCTCGAGCGGGGACAAGGAGGCTGCGCGCCTGGCCGGTCCGATCGAGGCGACAAACGAAAGTACTATCGTCGAAGCCGCGACGATCGCCATTTCTCCATAGGGTATCTGTACCGGGATGTATTCCAGATAGTACGCCGGGTCCAATACCTTGAACGCCGGACTCACCTTTCCGCCGGCAAGAAGGTAGGCGATACTTCGTATCGAGTTGGCGACCTTCTCGATGATAGACAGGATCTCATTGATACGAAGGCTTGTGAGCAAGCCTCCAGCCACACCGAATATCGCTCCCAGACCTCCTATCGCCGCTCCGCCCATAGCGAAAATACCTGCAAGATCCGCGGGTGTCGCGCCGAGGCTTTTCAGCACGGCGATCTCCTGACCCCGTTCCAGCACAAGGGTCGTCAACGCGCT
>CAZKJA010000156.1:0-8394 GCA_964552925.1 uncultured Treponemataceae bacterium | reverse complement strand
TGTTCGCCATTGCATCCTGCGCCAGCAAGCCTGCTCCGGCACCGGAAGGCCCGAAACCAGGCGAAGCCGTGCTTACCCCGGACGTTCTGGAGCATAAGGGTACCGCCCTTGGAGCGAGTGTACCCGCTTGGACCATGGCGTATATCGAAGGCGGCGCCCAAGGCGTCGAGAAGCTTCCCGAGTACAAGGGCAAGTACGTGATCGTGCTCGACTCCGAAGGCCAGAGCAAGCAGGGTACTATCGCCGCCATGGACAATATGGACGCGCCCGTGCAGATCGCCCGCTACCTCTCAACCCGCGTCCAGCAGAAGTTCGCCGGCGCCCAGGTCGGAGACCGTGACCAGATCCAGGAATATTTCGAGAACGTAGTCAAGACGGTTTCCGAGGCAAGGTTCTCCGGCTTCGCCACCGGTCCGGACTGGTGGGTCTACCTCCAGTACTACAAACCCGGCGCCAAGAGCAAGTCCGAAGTCGACCGCCGCATCTACAGGGTTATCAAGGTATACTCGATCAACGCCGACATCCTCCAGACGCAGTTGGACAAGTACCTGAACGAGTCCGAAGCCAAGGTAGCCAAGACTCCCGAGAAGCAGAGGGCGATTGACGCCGTCCAGAGCGCTTTCTACGAAGGGTTCTGATAGTCTGTCAAATCCTTGAGGCATCCTCGGCCATGCGCCGGGGATGCCTTTTTCCGCAATTAGCCGCGGGCCTTGCGGAAGGGTGCCTTGAGGGCGCCTTCCGGAATGCCATCGGAGTTTACACAGCAAAAAAGTCACCAGGAGGATGGATCATGGGAAAATCACGCATCGCGATGTCGGCCATTGCGCTTTCATTAGTCTTTGCTTCATGCGTATCAGAGCCTGCACCGGTAAAAGCTCCCGAATGGATTCTATCTACTCCCGCCCCGGATGCGACGAATACCTATTTCGTGGCGTCCTCGTCAGACGCCAAGGGAGACAACGCGCTCGCGACCGCCGATGCGGCCAACGCGCTCATCGCGCAGATCACCCGATACATGGGCGTCGAGATCACGGTGTCGAGCACCGGCGAAGCCAAGGGAACCCTCGACAGCTACAGCGCCGAGGTGACGAATGTCGTCAAGCAGAGCGGCTCGAGCAGGGTGTCGGGCTTTTCCATAAAAGACCGGTACGCCGTACGCGACGGCTCGATGGTGACGGTGTACATACTCGCCCAGTACGCGACGGCCGACCTGAACAAGGAAAAAGCCCGAATCGCGGCCTTGTTCAAGGAGAAGGAAGACGCGGTCGCCAAGCCGGAAACGGCGGGCGACGCCGCGGTATCGGATGGCAGGATATTCGATGCGGTCAAGAGCTACGTTTCGGCGGTGGTCGCCGCATCGGGTTCGGACATTGACAATGCGGCGATCAAGATGGAACGCAACGTCAACAAGGCCCGCACAATCCTCGGCAAGATCCGCTTCATCTCGATAGGAGCCCCCGCCACAGCCGGACTGGGCAAAGACTACACAAAGCCTTTCCGAGCCAAGCTGGCCTTCGGCGAGGGCGATTCCGCTCCAGGCATCCCCGGCGCCGAGGTATTCGTCGTCTACCAGAGGCGGCAATCCTCCGGCCGCGTGGTATCAAGGACCGAGCGCGCGATGACCGATGGTAGCGGCGTGGGGAGTTTCTCGCCCCCGCCCCCGGATTTCGTCGGCAAGGCTACCCTGAGTTTCGCCCTCAACCTTGATTCAACCAGGGAGCTGCTCGAAAAAGTACCGGCCAAGTACGACGCGTTCGTGCAAGCAATCAACGATGACTTGTCCAGGCGATCGATATCCTTCGGTTATGTGATAGAATCCGAGGCGCGAATAGTGCCGACCGGAGTCGTGGTAGTCGACTTGGGCGACGAGGGCAAGCCCACCGGCGCCTCGGTAGCTCAGGGTGGATTGTTCGAAACCCTGGCCAAGGAGAAATTCAAGGCCGGACTCGCGCCGCTGGATCCTGCCTTGGTCGCGAGCATGGACGATACGGCAATTCTCAAGGCAGCCAAGGCCCAGTACGGTACCGGCCTCGCCAGGCTGATATACGGCTCGGCCAGGGTCGAGAGCGCCAAGCAGGACGGCTCGATGTGGCAGGTATCGGCGCGGATGAGCGTGCGTTGCGTCGAGTTCGCCACCGGAAGGATCCTGTACAGCACAGAGAAGACGGCGGTAGTCGTCGCGGCCGACGAGGCCTCGGCCCGGCGGGCATCCTTGCTCCAGGTAGCGAAAGATGCGGTAGCCAAGGATCTGATGGCCAACCTTCCGTAAACACGCAGCGACAATCAGGCCCTGAATGGAACCTTGGCCCAACCCCAGGGCTCGAGCATTACGCCGGATACATGGCGGCGTCTCGGCGAATGGTTGAGCAGGATTTTCCAGCGTCGCCCCGTCTCGTCCGTACGCTCGACAGCCTCGATGTCGGCGCCGATGAATCGCGGAACCAGGTCCGCTTCTTTCAGGATGCGCCTGTACATGATCAGCATGGCGACCGGTCCCGGGCTCGTGCCGATGTACCATACCCGGCCCTTCCCGACGCGATTCACCGTCGCGGCCGGGAATCCCCGGTAAAACTTCCGCCGGTCCGTCCAGGTTGCCGCGGGCTCGGCGGCGCCCGGCTCGATGATGTCTGCCCAGACGGAACCATAACCCGGAACCAGGCCCACACGGAGCCTGGCTCTAGTCAGGTTGAGCGATTCGAAACGCGGTACCGTCACTCCGGCGAGTTCCGCGAAGACGCCTGGCAGAGGGGCGTCCACGTTGCGGTTCCGCAGGTCCCTCGCCCCGGTCCGGTAACCCAGGACCAGGCTTCCACCAAGTTCCACCCAGCCGGTCAGCTTCTTCACCAGTGCGGGATCCGCCATCTGGTACAATGGCAAGGAAATCACTTTATATAGTTCCACATCGATTGACTTGGTTGAAACTATATCGACACCTGCCCCGAGCGTCATGAACGGAGCACACCAGGACGCGAACTCCTTGTCGTACCCCGCCTGTATCGCGGGGGTGACCTGGAAATGCAGTCCCTTGGACAGGTATTGCTCCCGAAGTACGCGCGCGTCGTCTTTGGAGTTCGCGACGCAAACGGGGCTATCGATCCTGACGCTCGCCAGGGAAGTCAATTCCGCCTTGGCCCTGGATATCGTCGCGCCGAGTTCGCGCAGGCGTTCGGTCTCGCGCTCGTCGCCGTCTATGAGCCCGTGGCACAACTGTTCCTGCCCCGTCGGCGCCGTACGCCAGCGGAAAAACACTATGCGGTTCGCGCCGCGCGCCACTGCCTGCACCGACCACAGCGCCACCTGTTTCTCGGGCGGCAGGTGTCCGAGGCAGACATGCCCCTGGAATCCTGACATTTCCTCCATCACGGTGAACGGCGTACCGACTTGCAGGCCCCGTACGTACGAATGGGCCACCGCGTTGTACTGCCAGGGGAATGGCTCGTCCTGGTCTCCCCATACCGGGTAATTGTCCCAGGAGGCAAAATCCATGCCTTCGGTCATTTCTTCCATATCAATCGCGTTCGACAACGGCGGAGGGAACAGGTTAGTGGTGATCCATGTGCCTGGCGAAGAAGCCGCCCTGAGGGCATCAGTCTGCCGGCGGGCGAAGCGCACGGCCGAGTCGGAACAGAAGCGGTCGTAGTCGAGCACGAGGCCCGGATTCAGGCCGGTCGACGGCTGCGTCGCGGCGACCGGTACCTGGTCGAAGCGCGTGTAGGTGGTGCTCCAGAATACCGTTCCCCAGGCATCGTTCAGGCTGACTATGTCGCCGTACCTGTCAGCCAGCCAGCTGTGCCACGCAGTCCGGCAATGGGCGCATATACAGCGATCGGAACCTTCGTGGCCTATCTCGTTGTCGACCTGAAATCCCGCCACGCGCCCATCATTGCCGTAATGGTTCGCGACCGCGGCTACGAGCCTGTCCGCTGCACGCTGGTAATCGGGGGCGTTGTAGCAGAGGTTCCTGCGCGTGCCATACGAATGCGCGGCTCCGGTCGGCGAGATCCGGAACACGGGCTTGTCGGCAAGCCACCAAGGCGGCGTTCCAGTCGGGGTGCCGATTATGACGCGCATGCCGGCGTCCGCAAGCATCGATATGGCGCGGTCGAACAGCGAAAAATCGAAGCGCCCCGGTTCCGGCTCTACGATCGTCCACGCGAACTCCATGAGGCGGACGACCGTGAAACCGTACGACGCCATCCGTTCGGCGTCCCTGCCCCAGCTCGACTCGTCCCATTGTTCCGGGTACCAGTCCACTCCGAATTCCAGGGATCCGTCCATGTCAGGCAGGTTTCTCCACGTTTTTGGGCGCCATCGCCTTGCGCAGGCAGGTTTCCAGGTAGAATCGGGCGGCTCCATCCTCGTGCACGTCTTCCAAGGCGCGCTTGAAGTAGAAGACGCCTTGCGAGTAGTCCTTCTGGTAATACGCGAGCATGCCCTGCTCGAAGAACGTGTTGGCCCGCATCTTCCTCTCGAACAGCTCTTCGGGGAGACCGTCGAAAATCTCGAATACGGATACCGGGGCGTCCTTGCCCTTCACGCGGACCTTGCCGATGAACCGGTACTTGTACTTGCCGGCGTCGTCGAGCTGCATGAAGGTACGCTCGCTTATGACAAGCGGTATGTTGAAGGCCTTGGCTATGCTCTGGAGCCGGGACGACAGGTTGACGGCGTCCGAGATCACCGTACCCTCCATCCGGTCGGTCACGCCGACTACGCCGAGCATCAACGGGCCGGTATGGATGCCGATTCCCATCGATATCGGCCGGTAATTCACCTTGGCTCGGTGTCCATTGTACTCGATCATCTTCTTCTGCATCTCCACCGCGCTCTCGACCGCCTGGTCCGCGCCGCCGTTCTCGGCGAACAGGGCCATGATGCCGTCGCCCATGTACTTGTCGACGAAACCGCCGTGGGCTGTGATCACCGGCACGACGCGGGCCAGGTACGAATTGATGAAGGCGAAACTCTCTTCCGGCGTCAGACGTTCCGACATCTCCGTGAACGCGCGGATATCCGAGAAGAATATCGTCATGTCCTTCTTGACGTGATCGCCAAGCTTCAATTCGAACAGATTGGTCTTCTGGAGGTGCTCCATGAATTCGACAGGGATGAAAAGCTTCACCGAGGCGCTCACCTTGGCCGCGTAATCATCGAGCGCGGTATCCTCGGGCGCGGGCTTGGCCAATTCGATCATCACCGCAAAGAGGACCGCCGCTGCCATCAGCGTATCCGCCGCGGCGAGCGCCGGGGAGACGTATCCTGCCAAAGGTTCGACGATCGCCGCGCCGTACGCACCGGCTACAGACAGGGCGGCGGCGGACAACCAGGCGAGCCCCCACGGGATTGTGCCGACCATCAGCCTGACGGCTGCCGGTACTTTGCCGGTTACGCGCGAGAGGAAGAACGTGGCGACCAGGGCATGGAGCGCCAGCGGTATTGTCACCGCCGCTTCCAGCAAGCCGGCGTATTCGATGCCCAGCACCAAGGAAGCGGCCGCGACCGCGAGCACGAGGCCGGCCGCGGCATACGTGAATATCCGCCATGCCTTGTTCAATAGCTCGTCGCACGCCCGTGCCATCACAACGGAAACCGCTACACGGCTTGCGCTCTGGAAGAACAAGGCGACCGGAAGCGCCGGAAGCCCCGTTACCGCCGCCAAGGCAGGGGCGGCGTACGCCAAGCTTGCCAGGATGAAGTAAGGGATCGCCAGGCGGTAGACCGCGGAAGTCTTGCGGTACAGGGTCAGCACCACCGCAAAGCCGATGAGAGCGAGCCACAAAGGGAGGAGGACCGGAGAATCCATGGACGCCATGCCAGTGATGGCACCAACGGTACTTTTTACCATCATGTACCTATAGTAACCTTTCCAAATAGACTTTTCCACACTAAAATTGGAGTAACGCCCTGTTGAATATTATTTGGAGCTCATATATATTCTCGGTGTAGATTTATCGATATATACTTATCGATGATTGAGGAGGACGGCCTTGGAAGCAACCCAGATCAAGTTTTCTAAACAGCTTGAGGAATTTATCCGCGAATGGAAGGACAAGCCCGGAAGCTTGATAATGATCCTACATCGCGTTCAGCAGGAGTTCACATTCATCCCCAGGGAAGCGGCCGAGCGCCTGTCCCGGGACCTGAACATCCCGTTCGCGAAGATCTACGGAGTAATCACGTTCTATCACCTCTTCAAGACCAAGAAGCCGGGGAAACACAGGATCGCCATCTGCCTCGGAACGGCGTGCTACCTGAAGGGATCCCAATCCCTGATAGACGAAGCCCATAGCATCCTGGGCGTCGAAGGGCAGGAGGTCACCGAGGACGGATTGTTCTCCATCGATGCCGTTCGTTGCGTCGGCTGCTGCGGACTCGCCCCGGTCATGATGGTCGGCGACGAGGTGTTCGGCAAGGTAACCAAGGACCAGGTTCCCGAGATAATCGCCAAGTACAGGAACATCGGCTAGAACCGTGCATTTCGCGATCTGCGACTTTCTGCTCGACCTGGTCCAGAATTCGGTCGAGGCTGGCGCTACCGTCATTTCAATCGGCTTCATCGAGGATGCCGGCTGGATAGCCGCGGAAGTCGCGGACAACGGCAAGGGAATGGACGGGGAAGAGCTGGAACGGGCCCGCGATCCGTTCTACACGGATGGAACCAAGCACGCGAGGCGCAAGGTAGGCCTCGGCATACCGTTCCTGGTGCAGTCGGTAGAACAAGCCGGAGGCGATTTTTCGCTCGAATCAAAAAAGGGGGCGGGTACCAGGTTCTCGTTCCGATTTCCGGCGGACGGGATAGATACGCCGCCCTTGGGTGACCTGGCGGGATTGTTCCTGTCCGCGATGTGTTTCGACGGCGACTACGAACTGACGGCGATGCACAGGGCTCCCGCCAGGGGCATCGAATACGAGACAAGACGATCCGGGATCATCGAAGCCGTGGGTGACCTGCATTCTGCGGATGCGCTGATTTCTGTACGGGAATATCTGGCCTCCTGCGAGGCTTCGTAACGAAAGGAACTACCATGGCGAAGATGACACTTGAACAGCTACGCACGCTCCGCGAGGAGAAGAAGGGCGAGATGGTCAGGCGCGAGGTTGAAGGCAAGACTGTCCAGATTATCGTCGGGATGGGCACCTGCGGGATCGCAGCCGGTGCGAAACTGGCTTTCGATGAAATCCTGAAGACGGTTGACGAGAACGGCTTGGCCGCTTCCGTAACGATCAAGCAGACCGGCTGCATGGGCCTGTGCCACGTCGAGCCGACCGTAGAAGTCATCATGCCCGGCATGCCGGCGACAATATACGGGAAGGTCGATGCCGTCATCGCGCGAAAAATAGTGATGAAACACGTGATCGGAAAGACCCTTGTCGACCACCATATCTACGACCGACCCGCGGTCGACATCGTCAAGCAGTAAACGGAGGGCCAAAATATGGCATTCAAACAATTCATCCTGGTATGCGGCGGCACCGGCTGCGAATCCAGCAAGGCCGATGAGATATACCGCGAACTCGTCGCCAATGCGGAAGCGATGGGCGTTCGGAACGAAGTCCAGATCGTCAAGACCGGCTGCTTTGGTTTCTGCGAAAAGGGCCCCATTGTAAAAGTCCTGCCCTCGGAATCCTTCTATGTCGAAGTGAAACCCGAGGACGCGAAGGAGATAATCGCAGAACAGATCGTCAAGGGCCGCGAAGTTACACGGCTTATATACAAGGACGAGCGTCAGAAGGACAGGATCAAGATTGAGGACATCCAGTTCTACCAGAAGCAATACCGGATCGTTCTCCGAAACTGCGGCGTCATCAATCCCGAGAACATCGACGAGTACATAGCCCGCGACGGGTACGCCGGCCTGGAAAAAGTGCTTTCGTCCATGAAGCCGGAAGAGGTTGTCGCCGAGCTCAAGGCTTCCGGATTGCGCGGCCGCGGCGGCGCGGGCTTCCCGACCTGGCGCAAGTGGGAGTTCTCCAAGGGCGTAGTAGCGGACCAGAAATATGTAGTGTGCAACGCGGACGAGGGCGATCCTGGCGCCTACATGGACCGCTCGACTATAGAAGGCGATCCCCACTCGATCATCGAGGCGATGACGATCTGCGGCTACACAGTAGGAGCGACGAAAGGCTTCGTCTATATCCGCGCCGAGTATCCCCTTGCGATCGAACGGCTCAAGATAGGGCTTCGCCAGGCCAGGGAATACGGCTTGCTGGGCGACAAGATCCTCGGGACGGATTTCTCCTTCGACATAGACATACGGCTCGGAGCGGGCGCATTCGTCTGCGGCGAGGAAACGGCCCTGTTGCAGTCGATAGAAGGCAACCGCGGCATGCCGGTCCCGAGGCCTCCCTTCCCCGCGATCAAGGGCCTCTGGGGAAAGCCCACGGTGATCAACA
>CAZKJA010000155.1:0-8395 GCA_964552925.1 uncultured Treponemataceae bacterium | reverse complement strand
GACCGTTTCAGGCGGTCCGGAGCCTTGCGGATCCCGCAGCTGATCACCGCCATCGCCTACGTGGCATGCGGCGCCATGGGCTTCAACCCCGCCACCCCTTTTGTAATAGCCTTCGCCATGGGTACGCTCAACGGGACCTGGCCGATCATCAACGCGCTGGTGGCGGACTTGGCCCCCGCGGACAGGCGCAGGGAAGCATTCTCGCTCTTGTACTGGGGCAATAACATCGGCTTCTCGATCGGGCCGCTGGTGGCTGGCATGCTGTTCACTTCAGCGCCCCGTGCCTTGTTCTTCGGCAACGCCCTCGCCCTGATCGTTGCGGCAGGCATCGTGACCGTATTCGTCCGGGACGCGCACCAGGCGCCAGCTCCGCGTCACGAGGGAACCCCGGCTTCGCGGGACGTGTCGACCCTGTCGGTCTTCAGGGCAAACCCCATCCTGTTGCTGTACGCGGCCGGGGCAGTGCTCGGCGCGTTCGTGTACGGCCAGCAGAGCTTTGCGCTGCCGGTGTTCCTGAACGGCGCGTTCGGTCCGGAAGGAGGACCCAAGGCCTACGGAACGCTGATGATGGCCAACGGCCTGACCGTCGTAACGATGACCGCCGTTGTCGTACTTGTGTCGAGGCGCCTCCGGAGCCTGACGGCAGTCGCCGTCTCGTCGCTTTTCTACGCGCTCGGCTTCGGAGCGTACTGGTTCGTAGGAGGCTTGCCCCTGGCTCTTGGCGCCACGTTCGTGTGGACGATAGGCGAGATACTCAGCGCCACGAACGGCAACGCGTTCATCGCCGAACGCACGCCTGAAACCCACCGGAGCCGGGTCAATTCCGCCGTCTCGTTCGCCTATATCGTTGGCAGCGCCTTGGCGCCTTTGGTCGCGGGACCGATAGCTGCGGCCAGGGGCAGCGCGGCGGTCTGGCCGTTCGTTGCGGCGTGCGCGCTTGTATCCGCCGCGTACCAATTCGGCATAGACCGCCTGGATTGCCGCCGGGGCTCCGGTTACCAGTCGAGCAGGGTGCGCTGACCCTCGAGCGCTCGGATGTCGGTCGCGTCCCAGCTTGACTCAAGCGTGCCCAGGTACGTCCCGTCCGCTCCATATATCGCCTTGTAAGAGATCACGATGAAGCGACCTCCCATGGTGATCCAGAAATCGGCCTTGTCCTTCTCCTTCTTCTTGAAGGCCTCGAGAATTTTCTCCACCGTCGCCACGCTCTTCGGCGGATGGCAGTTCTGCACGGCGCGGCCTATTATGGCGGGGCTCCGGGGGAATACCCGGTGAGGAGAATCGGAATAGTAGAGGACCTTGTCGTCCGCGTCGACGAACGATACGTCGAGGGGCAGGTTTTTCAGCACAAGGTCGAGCACCTCCCTGGGCAAGGCGCCTTCGGAGAGCCGGATCGGGGCCGCTTTCACCGCCGAGGCCACGGTCGCGTCTTCGGGCGCCGTCAGGGCCGCGATCCTGGATTCCAGGTTGGAATAGCCCGCGGCGTCGCCACCCTTGGCGGCAAGCCCGGCGTCCCACATGGCGCCCGGGGTTACCCATGCGTATCCGATGGCATCGTCGCCCTTGCGCAACGCGGCCCAGTCGGACTGGGTAAGGCGCTTGAGCGAGTTGGGGAACAGTATGCGTTCCTCCATGAACAGCATCGTGCCTATCTGCCCCGCCAGCAGACGGGCCTCGCGCCTGGCGACCCGCGCGTCGCCCGAGGCGACGGCATCGTCCACCGCCTTGAAGCGCGCGCGTATCTCGTCGTGCTTTCCCCACATCACCTTGGTGGGTCCGGTAAAACCGGTACGTTCGAGGTACGGGAAGAGTTGGTTTTCCTTGCGCGTATAGTGGACGATCAGGGGCTTGAGTTCGCCCGCCGCCCTGCCTATCCAGGTCGTCGACCCGAAGAGCCCCGCGAGGCGCAGAGGCCGCAGGCGCTTCCTTGCCTCGGCGTTTTCGGCCATGTACGTGTGTACGGGATGCCCGGGCATGCGGGCTGACTTGGGCTGGCGTTCGAGACCTTCCTTGAACACGTCGGCGTGGACCTCGCAGAGCCTCTGGACCTCCTCGACTGGGAGGCCGCCGTCGATCAGGGCCTGCTCCATCGAGGCGATCTCCTCCGCGCTCGCGCCTTTGATGAGCTGGTGGAACTCTTTCTTCACGCTCGCCGGACTATCTCCCGCGGCCAGCTTGTCTATGACGGCTTTGAGCCTCATGGCGTCTTCGCTCCGTCCCTTGTCGCCGAGTAATTCGCTCACATCGATGCTCCTTTCGATCGACAGTGCCTCATGATGGGTGGTCGTTCAGGTACCGCTGAAGAATTGCCCCAGCATGTCGTGGACCGCCGGGTACGCGTCCCGGAGCCGGTGCGGGGTGTCGAAAAAGGCTTCGCAGGCGACGGCAAAGAATTCTTCCGGGCTCTCGGCCGCGTATTCGTCGAGCGGCAGGCGCGAAGCCCTCGTCAACTTGCCGCGCCTTGGTCCGCGCTCGATGCGACCCCGGAAGTCCGCGTAGGCGGGGCCGAACGCCTCTCGCCAGGCCCGGCGGCCCATCCCACGCGGCAGAGGCGGGCACCCGTCGAGCGCGCCGTCTCGTTCGTCGAGCTTGTGCGCCATCTCGTGCACAACGACGTTGTAGCCGTCGCCCAGGCCGGAGGCGTGCACATCCGCGAGCGAAAGCAGCACCGGTCCCATCTCCGTGACGCGGCCGGATAATTCGTCATCGTACTCGAACACGACGCCCGCGTCGTCCACGTCGGTCATCGGGTGGATGAAACTGTCCGGCGCGACGAGGATTGTGCTCCAGTCATCGTACCAACGCGTTCCAAGCTTGAGGATGGGCAGGCACGCGAGCAAGGCGATGACCGCCTTGTCCAGCGCATCGGGAACCAGCCCGCCCGTCGGCACGAAATCCTTGACCGCGATGAACCAGGAGGCGAGCCGCCTCAGGGAGGATGCCTCGCCTGCATCGAGGGCCGCGAGCGCGGGGCGTCCCGAGCGGGCGTCATCCCACGCCGCGGCGTCGAGTTCGTCGTAGGAACCCGCGTCTTTCCGCCCGAAGAACGGAAAGGGTTTCAAGCGTATCGCCTTATTTGAGCTCGATGAACGCCATTTTGAGCACGCCCAGGTAACGTTCCGTCGGCTTGTTGTCAGGACCGAGGGTGTAGACGCTGAACAGGAGCTTGTCGGAACGCTTGAATCCTACCTTGACCACGAGGTCGGCCCCTGATTGCGCCAAGGCTTTGGCGATGTCACCCATGACACCCTTCACGCCCTGCTGGCTGGCCGCGACCTGCTTCTTCTCGTAGAACGAACCAAAATCCGCCATGGTCGGATTGGTGACGTAGAGCAAGGCTCCGAGGGCGGCGAGCGCGATGATCGTCTTGATGAATTTCATGCGGTTTCCTTTCATAGGTACGACTGTAACCATAGCCCGAGCAAGGCTTTGTAGCAAGCTGGCCCGTCCACACCCCGGGCGGAGGATTAGCTTGACCCCGGGAGACGGGAATAATAGGATGGATGCACATGAAACAATACGCGGCGCTTCTGGCAGGGATCATGGTGGTCGGCACTGCTTTCGCCCAGCATATCGACCTTTGGGAATCAACGCTTGTCGCCAGGGCGGGTTTTGACGCGGCGTGGACCAGAACCATGCCGGAATCCGGCGAGGAAGGCTGGACCGCGCTCGACCCGACCCGCGGCGAACGCGTGCTGGAGACGCGACGGTGGGGGCTCCCGGGAATCCCTCCGTACGGACGCTTCAGCATGCTCCTCAGACCGGCCAGGGATTTCACCGTACTAATGCCGTTTCAGGATGACGCGGTCTTCAACGGCCTGCGCGACCCCGCGCTTTTTCTGGCGCATGTAGGTCAGGAATGGGCCGTATACCTGAACGGCTCTCTCCTGCGCGACGAGTTCGTCCGCTCGGGGTCGGGGTATCTCGAGCGTTCGCTCCGAGACGTCATTGTGCCCCTGGACAGGAGGCTGCTCGTCCCCGGACAGAACCTTATCGCCTTCCATCTCCGGGGCGACCCCTCGGACGACAGGACCGGATTCAACATGGTGGGCCCTTACACGATCGATTCCTACGCGGCGCTTGTCGGGCGAAACCATGAGTACCTGGACCTGATGCTCATCGGCATCTACACGTTCTTCGGGCTGTACCATTTCCTGCTGTTCGCTTTGCGACCCAGGGAAGCGAGCAACCTGTACTTCGGTGTGTCCACCTTGCTGCTCGCGTCTTACATCGCGATGCGCACCACGGTCGCGCCGTCCATTATCGCGGACACTTCAATCCTGCGGAGGATCGAGTACGTTTCCCTGTTCATGGCTCTCCCCGCGGTCATGGCCTTCCTCGAGTCGGTGCTGCACGGCCGCGTCCTCCCTTTCACTTTCGTCACGGCAGCGGTGACGGCCGCGATGTCGATCGCCGGGCAGATCCTCAGGCTGGAACCGTTCCTGTACGTCTGGTATTTCGTCGCCCTGGCGGCGGTTATACATTATCTTATTTTTACCCTCGGTGTTGCGTTGGTCCGGGATTTCAAGCTGGTCTCATCCGGTCGAAAACCGGGCATCGCCGGACTGGCGGGAACCATGGGGACTCTGGCCATCAAGCGGGATCCGGGCGCTCTGGCGATCGGCAGCGGAGTGCTGATATTTGCCGTGCTCCTCGACTCGATGGCCGCGAGCACCGGAGGGAACGTTTCCTGGTCGAAATTCGCGTTCCTCTTGTTCATCCTGACGACCGCATCGGTGCTCGCCCGCGGCTTCGCCGAGGTCGCCGCGAGGGCGGAGGCCCAGAACGACGATCTGGAAAGGGAAGTGGAAACGCGTACTTCCGCGCTCAAGACCGCGGCGACAGAACGCGTGCGGCTCAACGCGGAGCTGACCGGAGCCAACGAGCGGCTGGCGACTGTCATGGCGGAGGCCGACCGGGACGTGCGCATGGCCGCGGCGGTCCAGAAAGGTTTTTTCCCCACAAGCCCCCCCGCTACCGTGGACTGGGACTCGGCCTTCGTCTTCGAGCCCGCCTTGGGGATTTCCGGGGATTTCTTCGACCTTCCCGTGAGGGAAGGCATGTTGTCCGGGGCCGTCGTAGCGACCGTATCGGGAAGTGGTGTGGCCAGCGGTCTGGTCACCGTGCTCGCCAGGAACATATTCAGCCGGGGCATGGACGGTGCCGCGAACCAAGGCTTGGACTCGGCGCTGATCGGTATCAACCGGGAACTCATAAGGGAGCTGTCGACTGCTGGCTCGACAATCACGTGCGCGTACCTGAGGCTTGAAGGAGCCCGCGTGGAATACCTCAACTCGGCGCACCCTGACGCGCTTATCCGCAAAGCCGGACGCAAGGATGCAACGAAGATCGAGAGCCGCGGCGAAGGCGGGAAAGCCGCGCCGCTCGGCCGAGGGGACTTCGAGAACACCGTGGCGGTTTCCGCAATGACGGTCTCGCGGGGCGACGCGTTGCTCCTCTATAGCCGGGGCCTTGTGGACGGCGTAAGCGCCAAAGGTGAGCGGTACGGGCAGAGTCGCCTGGAGCGGGCATTCGCGGAGGCGGATCCCGATAGCGCCGAATCGGTGCTCGCCTCGGTGATGATCGATTACAGGAAGTTTATGGCCAGGGCGCCGCGCGGGTGCGATGTCACAGTCGTCGCCCTCGTTAAGCGATGACGCGATTACGCTGAACTCCCGGCAACGTCCGGGATATTCGGGTTAGGCCTTGCCGCGGGGTTTCTGGCCCTTGGTCGCCTCGGCGATGCCCGGATCCTCAGGCCAGTAGTGCCGGGGGTAGCGCCTGGCCAATTCAGCTCGTATCGACGGGTATGTCCGGGTCCAGAAACCGGCGAGGTCGCTCGTGGTCTGGATCGGCCTGTCCGCCGGTGACAGCAGTTCCAGCGTCATCGGCTCGCCGCAGGCGACAGGCCCTTTGGCCATGCCGAAGAATTCCTGTATGCGCGCAGAGAGCCGCGCGTTTCCATCCGCGGGAAAGAGCGGCCTCCGGCGTCTTCCACCAGGCGTTGTCACGAATGCGGGCGCCTCGGCCGACAGCCGTTCGAGTTCCCCGCGGCCAGGCAGGGATTCGAGGAGCGCGAGCAGGCGCCTGGGGTCCATCACCGGCCCCGAAGGCGACAGCCAATCCGGGGCCGCCTCCGCGATGCGTTCCAGCAATGCCCCGTCGGACCAAGGCTCGGCGTCGCCGCGGCCGTGCCTTGCGGCGTAGCGCGCCCTGTCGACGAGCGAGCGCGAGTCGTCATCCCACGGCAGCCAGGGAAGGCCCGACTCCCGCAGGCGTACGCCGAACGCGCGGCCGAGTTCGGCGGGGGGAACCGCGTCGAGCCTGCGTTCGCGGAGTATGAAGACGCCGAAGCGCGTTCGTTCCCACGCCGCCACGGCGAGAGCCCTCCATTCCACCTCGAGCGAAGTTTCCGCCCCCATCGACAGGGCAAGCGCGGCCGCCTTGGCCGAGACCGGCGCCGCCTGGCGTATGCGGCCCATCGGGTCGCCCGCGTCAACATCGACGGCGACAAGCCATTCGGCTCGCGGTGGCATCTGCAGCGCCTTCGCCCTCCTGCCGGAAGCGAACTCACATGTGCCGTCAGGGAGTCGTCGCGCCAGCCTGTCCGGAAAACCGGGCGCCAACGCGTCCCCGACATTTTCGATGCCGGCCAGGGCCGCCGGGCCGTCGAAGCGGCTCTGTCCCTCGTGGACGCCACAGACGCGGGAGACCAGGCGGCTGGTTTCCGCGAGTATCCTCGTAGCTCCGGGATCTCCTCGCGCGGCTCCGGCTCTGGCGAGCCGCTCGAGCGTTACCCTGAGGTCGCCGTCGGACCCCGACGGCATGCGTTCTGAAAGCATCGCGGCGGCGAGCGCTACCGCGTGCAGCGCATCGGGAGCGCGGCCATCCGCGGCGGATGCCAACAGGGCTGCCGCGAAGCGGGGCGCCACGCCCAAGGCCGTTGCGCGTCGTCCGGTTTCCGTGGGCGCCCCGGCATCGTCGACCAGACCGACCGAACGCAGCACGGAGGCCGCCTCGTCCCAGGCATGGCGGGGAGGGGGGTCGAGCCACCGGATCGAGTCGGGGGACAGAGCTCCACGGTAGGCGCACTCGAGCACGACGGTGGACAGGTCTATCCTGTCCAGCTCCGGACCGCGGGACGGCGGCAGGATGTCGGATCGGTGCCAGCACCGGAGGCAGGCTCCCGGCCCCAGTCTGCCGGCGCGCCCGCTTCGTTGTTCCGCCTCGGCGGCCGAGACGCGCTCGGTCACCAGTCGGTCCAGCCCGCTGGGCGCGTGGAAGCGCACGAGGCGCGACAGCCCCGAGTCCACGACAGCGCTTATCCGCGGGACGGTGAGACTTGTCTGCGCGACGCTTGTCGCCAATATCACGCGCCTGGGAGAACCCGCGGCGGGGGAGAGTATCGAGCGCTGTTCGTTCAGGGACAGAGCTCCGTGGAGCGCCGCGACATCGGGCGCGGTCCGGCCGGCCGCCAAGCGCGCGATGGCTTGGGCCGTATCGCCGATCTCGCGAAGGCCAGGCAGGAATGCGAGGACGTCGCCGTCCGTCATGCCGAGCGCTTCGAGGGCGGCCTTGGCTACGTAGTCGGACACGCTTTCGTGCGCCGAAGGGGGGCGGTACGATACCGCGACCGGATACAGCCTGCCGGGCACGCTTGTCACCGGGCACGCGAGGTACGCGGCGATGGCCTCCGTGTCCAGGGTCGCCGACATCACGAGTATCGACAGGTCGCCGCGGGCTTCCCGGGCTTCCGCCGCGAAGGCGAGCGCAAGGTCGCCGTTCGCCGAGCGCTCGTGGAACTCGTCGAAGGCGACCAAGCCGATGCCCGAAAGCAGAGGGTCATCCTGGGCCATCCGTATGAAGACGCCCTCGGTAACGAACTCGACAAGCGTGCGCGGACCCGCCTTCGAGTCGCCGCGCACCCGGTACCCCGCGAGCTCTCCGACGGCGCAACCGAGTAGCTCCGCGACCCTGAAAGCCGCCGACACCGCGGCTATCCGGCGTGGTTCCAGGACTGCAATCCTGCCGCGGAGCCGCCCGTGCGCGGCGAGGTACGCGGGGACAGAGCTCGTCTTTCCGGCGCCAGTCTCGGCCGAGAGGACAAGCGAACCGTTTTCGAGGGCTTTGGCAATGCCTGGAAGCGCCGGAAAGATCGGCAGGTCGTCGAGCCGCATGTCCCATTGTGCCCCAAGGGGTGTATACTGGTACAGTGCAGGATAGCGAGTCCACCTACAGCCAAGCCTTCCTCGTGGCCGAATCGCCGGGAATTGGCCTGTACGCGGAGCGTGGCCTGCACGCCGCGCTCAAAGCCGTGTACGCATCGCGCCCGGGCGCCCGCCTTGAAGCCGCGGTCGCGGGCAGGATCGTCGACGTGGTCCTCCCCGGGGAGCTC
>CAZKJA010000154.1:3795-8405 GCA_964552925.1 uncultured Treponemataceae bacterium | reverse complement strand
CGTAGCGTAGCCCTTGTCGTACTGGCCGCGTGTTTCCGCCTGGGGTCGGAGCGAGTTTTGTACCTTGTTCGAGGCCTCAGCCGCCTCGGCTGCGGAGGCGAAGTCTCCCAGCGCGACAGCGACGAGTATGGCCGCTCCGAGCGATGCGCACTCGGATTCGGCCATGGTGCTTATGCTCTTGCCGGTGACATCGGCCTTGATTTGCGACCAGATTCCGCTCCTGGAGCCACCGCCAAGGGATCGAACCGTCGCTATCCGGTCGCCAGTTATCGATTCGAGGAGTTCTATGTTTTCCCGCAGCATGAAGGCTATCGATTCGAATATCGCGCGTATGAAATGCCTGCGCTTGGTATCGAGTCCCACCCCCATGAAAACGCCACGAGCCGCCGGATTGTTGTCGGGCTGGGTGACTCCGGCGAAATATGGGATAAGGACCAGTCCGTTGGCGCCCGGTGGGACCGATTGGGCCAGCTTGCCCATGAGGTCGTAGACCGATACGCCCTTGGCCACGGATTCCAGCGACAGGTCGGAGCAGAATTCGTCCTTGAACCATTTGAGGACTATGCCGGCCGTCATGCAGATCGGGATGTACAGGTATCTGCCCTTCGACACGTGGCGGTAGATGGTCAGCCTGCTCGCGTGGGAAAAATCGGGATGCTCGCAGCTGACCGCGATGCTGAGCGCCGTCCCCGTCGTCTCGGAAAGTATACCGGGAGCCACGTTGTTGGCTCCCAGGGCTCCGGCCGTCTGATCCATCGCGCCGGTGACGACGACTATGTCGCCATCCAGGCCGAGCT
This sequence comes from uncultured Treponemataceae bacterium, assembly GCA_964552925.1. Classification (GTDB taxonomy): domain Bacteria; phylum Spirochaetota; class Spirochaetia; order Treponematales; family UBA12059; genus SZUA-370. The sequence continues at coordinate 7,608 of CAZKJA010000154.1, read as the reverse complement.
CGGCCGCGACTTCCGGCAGTATCTTCGAGACGGGCGATCCGCATTCGAGGGCTTCCGGGATCTTTTCAGCGTCGATGCCTGTCCGGGAAAGCATCAGCTCCCACACGCGATCTTCGGCGATGTCGAAGTAGCCGGTGGTCGAGAGTATCGATTTCTCGGAGACGAATTTTCCGGTGAGCCGCATGATGATATAGTCTTCGAGGAGGAGGAACTTGTAGGTCTGCGCGTAGAGTTCCGGCTCGTGGTTCTTGATCCATAGCAGTTTGCTCACGGGGCACAGGCCGTTGCAATCCGGTATTCCCGTCCTGGCGTAGAAGGTCTTTTCGTCGAACAGGGCTCGTATAGTCGCGCTCTCCTCCACGGCCCTGCCGTCCAGCCAGACTATGGCCCGGCGCAACGCATTCCCGTCCGCATCGACGGGAATGAGGGTTTCGCCTTGCGTGGTGATGCCTATGCCCCGGACGCACTTCGCCGCCTCCGGATGCCTGGCGAGCAATTTCCCTACGCAGGAAAGCACGCCGGACCAGTAGGTTTCCGCCTCGAGTTCGACATGGAGGTTCTTTTCCGCGATCAACTGGTATTCGATCGTCTCGTTTCCGGTCATGGCAAGCTTGTTGTCGAACAGGCAGGCCTTTACCGCCGTCGTTCCGATGTCGAAGGTGAGAATCATGGTTTCTCCAATCGCCTCAGACGTTCTTGAGGTACTCTTTCTCGGCTTCTTCCGGGTCTGCGTTTCGTTTGACGACCTCGAGCAGGCAGTCGAGGTAGGCGGCCGGATTCTTGGCGCAGATGACGTTCCGCCCGTATACGACGCCCTTGGCGCCCTTTGACAGGGCTTTCCTCGCCAGCGCGAATGCCTGTGAGGGCCTGTCGAACGTTCCGCCGCCGAGCGCGAGCGTCGGGATGACGGAGGTTCTCGTTATCTTCTCGAAGTCTTCGACGAATACGGTCTTTATCAAGTCGGCCCCGAATTCGGCGCAGGCCCGCGTTCCCAAAGCCAGATCTCCGAGATCGCCTTGATAGCGGTCGATTCCCCCGAAGGGGATGAACTCGCCGATGACCGGGATGCCGTAGGCGTCGGCTTCCGCGACGACCTCGCCGAACTGGGTGACGTTTCGAGTGTTGGCGACCTCGTCCGTGCCCAGGAGCAAGGATGCGATGACGATATCGGCCCCGAGGGAAATGGCGTATTTCACGTCGCAGAGCTTCTCGTTGTAGCCTTTGTCGTAGTAGTAGGGTTTTCCCGTGCGGGAGAATTCCTTCATATGCGGCTTGCAATAATGGGCCGCCCAATTTACCCTGACGATGCAGAGCGGGGAATCCTTCCGGCCGAAGAAATCATGGCATTGCTTGGCCATTCCCGGCATGACCAGGAAGGCGTCCGCTTTCCTGAACGACATGATGTCTTTTTTCAGGTCTTCGATACCGGGGAAGGGCCCCATGTAGCTTCCGTGATCCGCCGCTATGATCACCGGCGCGCCGTTGGAAAAGAGCTTGCCCAAGCGAATTTCCTTGCCACTCATCGTTCGTCTCCTTGCTGTGTTGCTAAATCATTTGGCCTTTTGTTTTCAACCTACTATCTCGACCCGTACCGTACGTTCGCGCGCCCGCACCTGATCGAAATCGGCGAAATATATCCTTCCAAACTCGCCGAGTTGCAGTTTCCCGTCGACAACGGGTATGCTGACCGACCTGCCCAGGATAACGGAGCGGAGATGTGCGTCCGTATTGAGGCTCCAGAAAGCCTCCTCGCCGCGCTCTCGGCCGGCGATTTCTATATGCTTGGGACCGGGATGGAGGTATTGGCCTTCCGTCCTGCAGGTCGGAACCAGTTTTTCCAGGATATTGACCATGTCCTGCAGGATGAACTGCTCCCCCCAGTAATTGACGTCGTCGGATTGTTCCTGGATGAGGACGCTGCAGGTCGTGTGCTGGGAATAGACAAGCACGATGCCGTCGCTGAAATTCGACTTCCCGAGGATCTTCTCGACCTCCTCCGTGACGTCATGGAAGGTCGGTCTCCTGTCCGATTGAATTTTGAATTCGCCGTGAATGGCCGCCATGATTTCTCCTTCCTTGCTCGTCCATGCCGGGTGGCGTCACGAGCCTCCCCGCGATCTATCTCGTCCTGTCCCACGTTTCGCGCAGGGTCCTGATCATCTCCCTCATGCTCCGTACGGGGTCTTCCGCCTTGATGATGCCGCTCGTACAACCCGTCGCTTGTGCGCCGAGCAACACGATATCCTCGACGTCCGAGGCGCCGTGTATTCCCGCGCCGTGGAGTACGGAGATGCGGGGGTCGACGCGCCGTATCGCGTCGTTTATTTCCTTGACGTAGCTCCGCTCCCCGACGGCTCCATCCTTGCTCCCTATGAGCTCGGGAGGTTCGGCCAGGATGATGTCAGGCTCGAATTGGGCGATCGCGAGGGCTTCCGCCAGGTTGTCGGCGCAGACCAGGGTCGCGAGCCCTACTTCGCCGGCGCGGGAGATGGCTGTCCTGATATCGCCCAGGGTCATCCTTTTCTCGGAGTGATTGAGCAGGACGCCCTTCGCGCCCGCTGCCTTGACCGCCTCGGGCAACACCGAACCTATGCCCCTGCCTATCCTCAGGGGATCCATGTGCTGAGCGAAAACGAAAAGCCGCTTCGTCGCGTCGGCGATCATGCGGATATCCACGTACTGCGGCGTGTAGATGATATCCACGTCGTATTCTTCGCAGAGCCCGTCGGCCGCGAGTGCCAGGTCGAGGGACTCCTGGCCGTAGAGATACGCTTTTGGCCCGATCTCGAAGAAGGGAGCCCTTATCCGGAAGCCGGAATACATGCGCTATACCTCGACATACTCGATGCCCCACATCGTGCAGAGCATCTTCCATCGCGCGGAGACGTCGCCCAGGTTGATTACCTCGTGATGGGTTCCTCCATTGGCGACCCAGGCTTCCACGCACGCTTCGATTCCTGACCGCGGCTTGAAGAAGATGTACGGCATTTCGCAGTTGCGCATATCGGATTTGGGCAGGATTTCTCCTCGTGCGACTACCAGCCTGAAGCATTTTCCCGAAACCGATGTCATCGAGACCAGGGTCGCTTCCCCATACTGCGGCGTGAACAAAGGGGTAGGCGGATTGGCGAGGCCGCCTTCTCCAAGGAATCTGTCAATCAGTTTCGGCTTCTGGTCCTTGCGGCAGGTTGCCCAGTTTCCCTCGCCCGCGTGGCAGAAGATTATCGCACCCAGCTTGAAGTCCATCGTGTACATCTCGGTGAAATTGCCTCCCCCTTCGCCCAGGTGATGGGCCGCGTAGACCATGGAGGCGCAGACTGCATCGCCTTCGGCAGCGTAGCCGTATCCATCCGCCATCAGATGCGAAGCTCCCATAAGCGGAAGCTGCTTGAAGCGGCCGTCGGCGCCGAAATTGTCGAAGTGGGCGGAGAATGCCTTGAAACCGTTGGCGTCGAGGTGTTTCCTGAAGCCGAGGTAGATGCGTGTCGCTTCCTTGTGGCTATCCTTGGGCAGTTTCGGGTCAACTTCGAAGACGCGATGATCCCGCGCCATGGAGGTTTCCAGCTCGGCGTCGCTCAGTCCGCCCATTGCCGCAACTACCGAACCCAGATCCTGATGAACGAACTCGGGACCGATTTTCGAAAAAAAGGCCATGTCATCGGTGAGGATATCGCCCATCCCGCCCATGCGTCCAAAAATGGCGACGCGAAGTTCCCTCATCTTCCTGAAAACCGATCCGGCTTTCCCAAAATCCTCGACGAAGGACTTGAAACGCCTCTCGTGGCGGTTTCCCGCGAAATACTGGCAGGGAAA
>CAZKJA010000154.1:0-3785 GCA_964552925.1 uncultured Treponemataceae bacterium | reverse complement strand
CCTCCTTCATGATCATGTTGGCGTTATCCTGGGCGCCGTGGATGCCCTGGTTGACCGTCAGGTCGAGCTCCTTCCACAGCTGCCCGACTTCCTGATCCGGCTGGACTATGGCGAGGGCTATCGGCAGGCGATTGCCCTGCAAGGCCCGAAGGAGCCACGCGCCTTGCGAGTACGCCAGGAGTATGATCAGGATGCCGTCGAGCTTTTGCTCGTTGAACGATTCCACTGTTGTTTCTATTTCTTTGCGATTTTTCGCCGCTCCCGGGAATCGTAGCTCCACGACATCCTTGCAGGAATCGACTATCTCTCGCGCGTATTTTTCCTGACGCTCGATAATGCCCGGAAATATTGGCTCATAGCCATCGGTCATGAGTCCAAGAAAGCCGATCCTGGGTCTTTCCGCGTGTTCCATATTCACTCCTCGTGCGTTCAATTGGACAAGAATTGCATATTATGGTCAAAACGTCAATATATTCTGCAAATATGTGCCAAATAATGACCGAAGCGATCAATGCATTTATATCATTGGTGTTTCTTCTTGTACAGTCGCCTTCTTTACGTCGTAGAAGGATAGTTTCAGCCTGCGTGTCAGGCTCGAGAATGGTTCGAGTTCGCACAGCTTGTCGTCCGCTTCTTCCTGAACCCTGCCTCGAAGCGTAGCGGTTCCTGGTTCGATGCCGATAACGTATTCGCCGGAACGCATGGACTTCCATTGGGTCAATACGGGCAGGGTAGCTCCGTCATACGAGAGGGCGACTCCGATGCCGCGCTCTCTGTTTTCCAACTTGACGGTAACGAGCCCATCCGGGCCGCTCTCGGGATGGTGGAAGAATACCTCTTCCAGACTTTCATCGACAGGTTTACCTATATCTCCCCATGCCGGGAGGCCTGCCTTGGCGCTCTCGGTCCTGGGCTCTATGGCGGTTTTTTCGCGCGGGAAGATCAGTTTCGTGTTTTCGCTGATGAACGGATAACCGAAGTTGAAGTGGTACAAAAGCATGTACCGGGCGGTAGAAGCTTCGTTATTCGTTATCGTATCATCAATTACTAGTTCGCTTGATCCGAAGGTGCTCGTGATCTTCCTGTTCAAGGTCAGGTTTTCCTGGCCCATCATGCTCTCGCGCATTATCGCGCTCGCTTCGAGCCTGTACTCATCGCCTTCCCAGTACGAGCGGGCCGAAGATTGCTCGGCAGGAGCCATGCCGATACGGCCATGTAGGGGGTGGTACCTACCGCTCGTTTCCCGACAGTCGGTCCCGATATTCATGAGCCCGCATGTGTAGAGTATGCCGGCCATCCAGTAGACATCGAATTCGCCTTCCAACGGATAGGCGTACGCCGGGGCAGCGAGGCTGTTCTTTGCCAGGAATGAGATATTGCATCCCTTGTATCTAAGTTCATGGATATCGAGACACTTGTCGGGCAGAAGCGAATATTCCAGTCCCGAACCGGTCCTTATCTGGTATGAAGCCATCCCCTTGGCCTTGCCCGCGCGAAATTCCATTTCTGTGATTCCGGCAACCTGGGAGATATTCCCGGCATACCGCAGGATTTCATTTCTTTTCATTGTTTCCCTCGCACAACCGATAATTGCATGAAGCGCTCATTAAGTCAATTGCGTATTGATCGATATGTTGCCAATTCAAGCTAGAATGACTTATGCGGTCATTAAAATGCTTGACAGTGGCGTTGTATGGATTTACTCTTCAACTCGCAGAAGCATTCAAGGGCAGTAACGCTAGAACCGTACGTTGTAGCGTTTGCACATATGTACCAAGGAGGTTCGTGATGGCAACGAAACGTGTACGCCTTTTTATCGCGGTCTTGATGATCGCAAGCGCGTGGTCGGCATTTGCGCAGAAAACCGCCAAACCGGTCACGCTTACGTTCTGGTGCGGTAGCGCCTACTACAATTCGGAGGAGGCGAAAAGACCCCAGAGCGAGTGGGCTATCACGAAGATAGTCCAGGAATTCGAGGCTCAGAACCCGAATGTCAAAGTCGATGTGACGCCCATCGAGTTGAGTTCGGAGACGATAGCCAAGTTCAAGGCGGCGGCGATAGCCAAGAACGGTCCCGATGTCATCGAGCTCTGGACCGGATCATACCTTTTCCCGCTCAAGAGCATCCTCCTGCCATTGAACAAGTACATCCCCGCGGCCGACAAGAAGGACATATCGGGATGGGATGCGGTGACCTACAATTTCAAGCCGGGAGCGGACATCCTTGGATACCCCATAGGAAACAACTATGCCGGGCTCGTCTACAACAAGGCCCTCGTCAGGGCAGCCGGAATGGATTGGGACAAGGATCCGCCCAAGACGACCGAAGATTTCCGGGCTGCGCTGGGAAGGATAAAGAGCACCGGCGTCGTACCCTTCGGTTTCGACGCCTCGAAGGGCCGCATCCTCCATTATGCCACAATTTATTGGTGGGTGGAAGAATCCGGTTATGAGCGCCTGGTATCCGATTCGGACGGTAGGACCAAGTTCGTGGACGACAAAGGCTTCATCAATCTCATGACGTTCATGCGATCACTCTACGCGGAAGGCCTGACGAATGTGGACGCGGCGACCTCGGTCGATTATGAGTCGAAATTCTCCACGGGAAAATACGCGGTGACGGTGGGCGGCGTCAACAACGCCAAGGCCTTCGAGCAGGCCCTCGGGCCGGACAACTTCGGCTTCCTGCCTTTCCCGCGCATGAGCGCCAATCCTAAAGTCAAAGCCTCGATCATCGGCGGGCCGGGCAACTGCCTCGCAATCGGCAATTATACCAAGAACCGCGACCTCGCCGTCAAGTTCATCTCTTTCCTGTGCTCCAAGCCCTCCTTCATCAAGCTGACGAAATCGGTGACGACCTTCCCTTCACGAACCGACGTGACCCTCGCCGAGCTCGGCTGGGGCGAAGACCCGTTCCGTCAGAAGATATTCAACCTGAGCAAGAATTTCGCATTCTGGATTGACAATTCCATTCCCGAATATCTCTACAGCGAGATGAAACGCTTCTTCCCGAATATCGTGGTCGGGAAACTGAGCCCGCAGGATTTTGCGGCGCAGATGGACAAGCTGGTAAAATCGAAGGAATAGCACGCGCGGGGCGCGCGCCTTTTCCTGGCGCGCGCCCACATGCCATTCAGGAAGGTCTCTATGCGCGACAGGAAACGAAAAGAACTGACGATCTCGTTGCTGGGTATCGCGCCGGTCGTGCTCCTGCTGGTCGTGTTCAGGGCTTATCCTCTCGGCAGCGTAATCTACAACAGCTTGACGAACTGGGACGGCCTCTACCGCCACGACTTCATCGGGATCCGGAACTACATCAGGATATTCAGTACCGAGTATTTCTGGCTTACCTTGAGCAACTGCTTCATCATGTTCATCAATGTTCCCCTGCAGGTGATCATCGGGCTCATCGTCTCCATGCTGTTGTACGAGAAGACCTTCGGATGGAGGTTTTTCCGTTCTCTTTATTACCTTCCACAAATAGTATCCGCGGTCATCGTGGGGTACCTCTTCGCCATATTTTTTTCCTACGGCGGACCGGTCAACGGTGTGTTCAATGCATTGGGAGCCCCGGGAATGGCCATTGAATGGCTTGGAAACCGCGCGACGGCGATCGGCGTCGTCATCACCGCCCTCGTATGGATCAATATCGGCTGGCAGGGGGTGCTGATGCTCGGAGGGCTTTCGGCGATCAATCCCTCGGTGTTCGAGGCGGCCAAAATCGACGGCTCGAATTTCTTCCAGCGCACGTTCTTCGTCATGTTGCCGATGATCGGGCGGGTAAT
>CAZKJA010000153.1:0-8488 GCA_964552925.1 uncultured Treponemataceae bacterium | reverse complement strand
TCGGTATCGCCCCGTTGCGGCGATGGGACAGCATCTTCGCCGCCATCCTCGATATGGACAGGCTCAAGCTGACCAGGACCTGGCGCTGGGACAAGGAACGCCCCTTTAATCCGGGCGAGGACATCGTGCTCGCCCAACCGTACTTCAGCCATTTTCTGCATCAAGCACTCGCCAAGGCCGGTCGAGTCAGCGACATCGTCGACAATATCAAGCGCCGCTGGACGCCGATGCTCGAAGAGGGGAATACGTTCTGGGAATCCTGGCAGCTCACCGAGATGACCAGCCGTTGCCACGCGTTTTCAGCGACTCCGACCTGGGACCTCTCCACGCACGTACTGGGCGTGAGCGCCCTGGCCGATGGCTATACCCGATTCAAGGTACGCCCATATTTCGCGGGGCTGCAGTGGGCGCGGGGCAAGGTGCCCACTCCGGCCGGTATGCTATCGGTGGAGTGGCGTCGAAAAGGCGGAAACATTGTACTGACGGTGCTCGTCCCCGACCGGCTGTCAGGCGTGCTGGAACTTTCCATAGCGGGAGAGCCGGCAAAGGCCTTCGACCTGACAGCCGGTGAAAACAGGTTCAGCGTTCCGGGAACAGCCGGAATCTAACCCGGGCTGTGGATTCCACAGGATCTCCCCGTGCGACTATGGCCAGCAAGTCCGCCATCGAGACGGTGTCGAGCGCCTGCTCCCGTTTGGATGGATCTTTCGACGTGAACGCCCCTTTGCCCCGGCGTTTCTGCTTCGATCCCTTGAGCCACGGCCGATCTTCCGCTACCATGTGCGGAACAATCCCGCACGCGTGAGAGGTCATCATGGGTAACGCACAGCGACAAGGTACGTCACGGTTCGAGGCTATGGTAATCCCCGGTTCGATGGAGCCGGTGCCGGCTTCATCGCTCGATTGGGAGAAGATAGGATTCTCGGTCACCGTGACGCCGTACATGGCAGGCAGCGTGGCCGGAGCCGACGGCGTATTCGAGAAGCCTGTACTGTTAAAGACCGGTGCGCTCAGGATGCCGCCGTGGGCTACTTCGCTCAACTACGGGCAAGCCATGTTCGAGGGGATGAAGGCGCGCAGGGGCGTCGACGGCAAGGTCCGGCTGTTCCGCGTGGCGGCCAACGCCAGCCGCATGGCTTCCGGTTCCGCGCGCTTGATGCTCGCTTCCCCTCCCGAGGATGTCTACCGCCAGGCCGTGCTGCAGGCGGTCAAGGCCAACGCCGACTATATTCCGCCGCTTGGGAAGGGTTCGCTGTACGTCCGCCCGCTCCTTGTAGGCGCCGGTATGACCCTGGCGCCGGGCCCGTCAGACACGACGCTGTTCGTTGTCTACGTGCAGCCGGTCGGAACATACTTCAAGGGCCTCTCGTGCATATCCGTGCGCGCCGAGGAACAATACCAGCGGGCCGCGGCCAAGGGCACGGGCTGGGTCAAGGCGGCGGGCAACTACGCCCCCTGTTTCCTTCCGGCGAAAAAAGCCAAGGCCGACGGTTTCTCCGACACGCTGTTCCTCGACCAGAGCGGCGTATACGTCGAGGAAGTGGGCTCCGCCAACTTCGCGATCGTCAAGGACAAGACCCTCTACATAGCCGACTCCCCCTCGATACTGCAGGGCATAACGCGGGATTCCTTGAGGCATATCGCCAAGGACATGCTGGGAATAGAAGTTGTCTTCGCGCCGCTCAAGCTGGACCGCGTGCTCGGCCTGGGAGAGTTCGCCGGAAAGGGACCTGCCGACGAGGCGTTCTGCACTGGAACCGCGGCTGTGATATCGCCTATCGGCTCGATGCAGTACCGCGACAAGAAGTACGTGTTCGGCTCTGGCGAAGTCGGCTCGATAACCGCGAGGCTGTACGACGGCCTCGACGGCATCCAGTCGGGCAGGCTGCCGGACCCCTACGGCTGGACCGAGGTCGTGGAGTAGGGCCGGCTCGGCCCGCCGGGGATACCCCATGCCGACGGCAGTCTCCATCGTCGCCTGCGCCGACTTCAGCCTCGAACCACTACTCCGGGCGGTCTCTGACGCCGTGGACCTCGCCGGTGGCCTCGAGGTCGCCGGCAAGTCGGTGCTGCTGAAACCGAACATGCTCGCCTCGGCCAGCCCGAAGCAGGCAGTCTCGACGCACCCCGAGTTCCTCAGGGCGGTCATCCGGGTACTGAAATCCAGGGGCGCGCGCCGCATAATTGTCGGCGACTCGCCCGCGTTCCAGTCGACCGATGCCGTCGGCGAGTGGAACGGGCTCAAGCTCGTCACCCTGGTGGAAGGAGCCGAGTGGGTGGATTTCGACGACCCTGTCGAGGTCACCGTCCCCGAAGCCCGCCTCGTAAAGCGTTTCACGGTGGCCCGCGTCGTCACCGAAGTCGACATTGTCATCAGCCTGTGCAAGCTGAAGACCCACGGCCTCATGTACTTTACCGGCGCTGTGAAGAACCTGTTCGGCATCATACCCGGAATGCGCAAGAACGCCCTGCACATGCGTTTCCCCGGCAAGCTGGAATTCGGTACCATGCTCGCCGACCTTACGTTGGCCGCCAGGCCTTCGTACGCGATTATGGACGGCATCGTCGCGATGGAAGGGGCGGGGCCATACGGCGGCAAACCAAGGCAGGTCGGCCTTGTGCTCGCGGGCGCCGACCTATTCGCGGTCGATTGGGTCGCAGCGGCTTTGATAGGTTACGATCCTGTGGATATCCCCTCCCTGCGCGCGGCGGTCGGGACCCCGGTGTCCGGGCCTTCGGCGGGAGTCGTTGCGGCACGGCCGTACGGTTTCGATCCCGCCGGCATCACAATGGCCGGCTTGCCGCTGGAAGAGGTACGGATAAGGGACTTCAAACGAGTCCGGATCGTTGCCGATAGCCAGCAACAGAACAAAGGCTTGTGGGCGCGGCTTTCACGCGAGATAATGGTGCCGCGGCCGGTATTCTCCAAAAAACGCTGCATACTGTGCCTTGCCTGCGTGAAGATGTGTCCTGCAGCGGCCTTGACTGTCATCGCATCGAATACGGGTCGCAAGTCGATCGCCGTCGATTACTCGAAGTGCATACGGTGCTACTGCTGCCACGAGGTATGCCCCGAGCGCGCAATCGACCTGCGCCGGCGGCCGGCTATTCTGTGACGGAAACTCGCGAGCCGCCGGTTATTGCAAGCAATCCCGCGTGCGTCGTCGGGACGCCCGTCGCGTCGGTGCCCGCGGCCGGGTAGACGGCGTCCCAGGCGGCGAGGCTGTCGTCTATCCAGATCGAGACACCCGTCACGCCAAAGGGGCAGACGCCGCCCGGCGGGAAGCCTGTGACGCGGAGGGTTTCCTCGGCGTCGGCCATGCTCGCCTTGGAACCGACGAGCGCCTTGAGCTTGGACGAGTTGACGCGCTTGTCCCCCGCGCACACGACTAGATGGTAGGCTCCGTCCTTGGTCCTGAACAACAGTGACTTGGCTATCTGGCCGACCTCGACGCCGATGCGCGCCGCCGCGAGCGGGGCGGTCGGGGTCGAACCCGGCTCGAACTCGAGGGCGGAAAGGCCGGCCGCGGACAGAACTTTCGCTACTTTTTCCGGTATCATGGAAGCAGGTTGTCCCGGGTAGCGCCATGCTGTCAAGGTGCCGTGAAGCCCGGTTGTCGATTTGCCCCTTCGCGCACCGGGCGCTATCTTGTAATTAGTTCGTCGAAGCTTGTTGCTGGTACTAGAAACCACAAAATCTAGTAGAGTTTTTTAGTTGTAGGGTACCATTAGTAGTACCATCTGAAGAAAAACACAAGCTTCGATGAACTAATTGCTGACTATGACTAGTGGAGGTTCCAATGGAACTCGGTTTGAAAGACAAGGTGGTCCTGGTAGCCGCTTCAAGCGAAGGTCTCGGGTTCGCGACGGCCAAGGCCTTGCTTGCTGAAGGCGCGCGCGTGTGGATCGGCAGCAGGGATTCGGCCAAGGTGTCCGGGGCGCTCGCCAGGCTCCATGGTGCCGCCTCCGGCGGAGCCGCCGAAGGAGCCGCGCTCGATGTTTCCGACGCTGCTTCCATACAGGAATGGGTGCTCGGCGCCGCCGCAGCATACGGGCAGTCGATCGACGCTCTCGTTGTCAACTCCGGCGGTCCGCCGCCCGGCCGCTTCATCGACTTCGACGATGCCGCCTGGCAGAAGGCCTTCGAGCTGCTCATCCTGTCCGCTGTGCGCGTAATCAGGGCTTCGCTGCCCGGATTGTCGCTCAAGGGCGGCTCGGTCCTGGTCTGCTCGTCCACCTCGGTGCGGGAACCCATCGAGGGGCTTATCCTGTCCAACTCGCTGCGCTCGGCGACGGTGGCGATGGCCAAGACCTTGTCGCTCGAGCTCGCGCCCAAGGGCATCCGAGTCAACTGCCTGGCTCCTGGGCGCTTCGGCACTGGCCGTGTGGACCACCTCGACAAGGCGAACGCCGACCGCAACGGCACGACCCTCGAGACCGCGCGAGCCAAGGCTACCGCCGCCATCCCATTGGGCAGGTACGGCGACCCCGACGAGTTCGGCAAAGCCGCATGCTGGATGGTGTCGCCCGCCGCGTCGTACATGACGGGCCAGCTTGTAACGCTCGACGGCGGACAAGTCAAAAGTACATGGTAGACAGGGCTGAAGCCGCTCTGATTCCCTTGTATCCACGCTTCCCATAGGCTAGAGTTTCTACTATGTCATCATCGTACTCCTTCTTTGGGCCGCCTCTGGAGGGTTCCAGGGAAAATGGGAAGCTTTCTTCAGCATTCAGGACGTCTCTTGAATGCTCCTCGAATGCGATTGTGATATTCGACCGAAAACTCATAGTGCTGGCCTTCAACCAAGTAGCAAAGGACAGGATACGCATCCTGTACGGCAACGAGCTTTTCGAAGGTTGTACAGTCGATGCCTTCGTCCCCGCCAGTTCATTGCCGATACTCAAAGCCGATATGGACAAGGCCTTGGCTGAGGGAAAGGTTGTAATCGATCGCACCATCCCCTCTAAATCCTTCGACGACCATCCATACCGCTTCACTCTCATGCCGATAGCCGAGCCGGGCCAGGAGCCATGGGGTATCTGCTTCTCGATCGAGGATCTCGGACCCCTGCACGCCGTCACAAAAAACCTCGTGCAACGCGAGATCCAGTACTTCGAGCTGCTGAGGACCTTGCCGGTAATAGTGCTTATCCTGGTCGACCTGCGCTACCGCTACGCCAACGACGCGGCGCTTGCGATGTTCGGGCTCGAATCGCTCGACGAGCTGGTCGGACGCCATATGAGCACTTTCGTCCCTCCGGAGGACTTGGCCAAGGCCAGCGAGCGCTTGGAGAGCAGCCAGCTCGGGTCGGTCAACGGCGAGCGGGAAACGGAAATCATCCGGCTCGATGGTGCGCGCAGGAAGCTGATGGTCCAATCGATGTACTGCTCGTACGAGGGGCAGGACGCCTCGCTGGTCATAGCCCGCGATATCACCGAGTCGCTCCAAAAGGAAATGTGGACGAAGCTCCTGTCGTACGCCGTCGAGCAGAGTCCCGCGTGCATCGTTATCACTGACCCGCTTGGCAATATCGAATACACTAACCCGGTGTTTTCCGAGATCACCGGATATTCGGCTGAGGAGGTAAAAGGCCAGAACCCGCGGATCCTCAAATCCGGCGAGATGTCGCAGGAATCGTACGTGAAGATGTGGCAGACCATATCCGGGGGAGGTATATGGCACGGCGAGTTCCACAACGTGAAGCGCAATGGCGAGTTGTACTGGGAAGACGCTTCGATCGGGCCGATCAAGTCCGCGGACGGCAGGATCGTCAATTATGTCGCCGTAAAAGAGTTAATCACGAAACGCAAGCTTGGTGAAGCCAAGCTGCGCGAAACGCTGTCCTCCAAGGAGACTTTGATCCACGAACTCCACCACCGCACGCGGAACAACCTGCAGATTCTGTCGGCTTTGCTGTCGATGCAGATGGACCGTTCGACGCAAGCCGGGGTTGCGGACGCGCTCGACGCCATCCGCGGGCGCGTGATGGCGCTGGCGTCCGTGCAGGATCAGGTATTCAACCGTGAAAATTTGTCTCACATCGACTTACGTTCGTTTGTCGACGATATTTTTACTCAAATCCTGACGCTGCAGGAAAGTTCCGGCACGCGTCTGCTTGCCAGGGTGGACGTTCCTTCGATCGACGTGTCTGTCGACTTCGCCAATCCCTTCGGCCTTGCGCTCAACGAGCTCGTGACCAACTCGGTGAGGCACGCGTTCCCCGGCAGGATCGAGGGGACGGTCGCGTTGGAGGGCCGGCTGGTCGATGGCGTGTTGGAGTTCGAGTACCGGGACGACGGCAAAGGCATGCCCGAAGCCAGCATGCTACGCGACCATGGATCCCTCGGCATGTTCATCATCCGCAGCATGCTGGAAGCCCAGTTGGGCGGAACGGTGGCGATGATGCCTGGTCCGGGATACGTGTGCCGGCTCCGGATCCCGCTATGAAAAAACTTTAGACTAACGCTTGTGGACAAGGGAGGACCGAATGGCCAAGATTACCGGGTCGGGAAGGTCGACAGGTTCGAAAAAGCCGGTCGCCGCGAATAAAAAGGTAAAATCCGTGGATTCTCCGCAGCGTCGGAAAGACCCGGTATTCATGAAGAACCTTGAATCCGCTATCGCCGACGAATATACAAAGGCGCCCGGTGTGGATGCCCCGTCGAAGGCGGCCAAGGTAGTCAAAGCCACCAAGGCGCCCCAGCCGACGGAACGGACCGCGGCGCCCGTGCGTACCGCGCGCAAGCAGTCGTCTGCGGCCGCCACTTTATCCCTCGCCGATGAATTGACATCGCTTATACCCCAGCTCGACGCGGAAGGCCTCGCGTTCCTTATCGAGCAGACGAGGGTGCACCTGTACAACATGCGCGTGACCGAACTCGAGTCGGCTGCCGGGGAGGCGGAGCGCGCTTCCTCCCGGGCCGCGAAGCTCAGGTCTTCCGGCAAGTCATCCGTGGGCGCGCCCAAGTCGTCGAAGGCAGGTTCCGGGCACGACGATGGTTTTTCCATCAAGGCCGCCAGCGACGGCTCGGCTTATGACCTGGTCTGGCAGGGCAAGTGGAAGATGTTCACCGGCGAGGAGATGCTCGCGATGGTGCGTATCGCCTCGAACACAGACCCGGTAGGGCAGGTCGCCGGGCGCCTCTACCGATGGTTTTCCGCCGAGCGCTCGGACGTGTTCCAGGATATCCCGTTCTCGGGCCTGGCCGATCCCAAGCTGAAGCAGCTGGTCACGCTCCTGCGGAATACCTTCAAGGTCAAGGGCGGGAAGCGGGCCTGAGGTCGCGGCGTGCGCCAAGGACTGCGACGCGTTGGTGTGCGCCGTCCATGGCCGGGCTGAGTTCTACGCCAGTGGCCTCCGCAAAGTCCGCGAAGGCTTGGCGAGCAGGGAAGCCTTCAGGGTGGTGATGATGCAGTTTGAAGCGGATTGCGCCGCGGGAGCCATCGTGTTCCTCGACCTGTCTGAGAAAGTGATGGCGCGAGTAGCGCGGGCCTTTCTGGAGGCGCCAGATTCGGTCTTCCTGCGCGCGGCGGACGCCCTCCATCTGGCTTGTGCCGCGGAATACGGTTATGACGCCGTCTACTCGAATGACAGGCACCTTCTTGCCGCAGCATCACTTTTCGGGGTCAAGGGGGTGGATGTGATCAGGTAATGCCACTTTTATTGTGGCTCTCCCGTCCTGACTTGATCAAATGTGTCACATCCATTAAAAGATGTCCCTGACTAGGAATACATACATCGACGATGTCTTGGGATAGTTGTAGAATATTGCGCCAAGAATGCCTCCATACAATGCTTTCGTAGTATCAGACGCCAACGAAGTCGATGTCCAGTAATTATTGGTTTGAATGGGTCCGAAGCCCTGATTCATCAGCCATGTAAGGTTGTATACAGTTTGGGCGTTCATCAAGCTTTCGAGCTCGCGGCGATTGGGTAGACGCCAATCGGTGTAATCTCCGGTGGAGCAAGCCGCGGCGTATGCCATCGCCTGGGTCCAGTTCATGGTTGCGGTCGAGGGAGATTGCTCCCATATTAGCCCGGTGAGCATATCCGTGATCGAGCCATCCCCATTATCGATAAAGCGTTGTGCCGGCCACGATGTACCTTTCTGATAATAGCCATCGTCGCCCGTAGCATAGGAGCTTGTTTGGCCGGTTTTATGGAGCGAGATGATACCGTTGCTGGAGCCTCGTACGTGGAATGAATAGTATGCTGTAGTTTTTTCCGGACTAAAACTGTCTCCATTTATTATTGACAGAGTCCATGCACTAGAATTGCTCCATGCAGCCGTCGTAGAGCTCCATACGTAGGAGTCCGTTGGTACGGAAAACCCAGAGCTATTAAGCCATGCGGCGGTGCTCGGTTGGCCGAAGTGGAGCAGGCTGGATAACTCGATAAAATTAGGCTGTCGCCAATCGCTGTAGCCCGCGAATGTGCTGTTTTCGGCATTGACGATGGACGTTGCCCAGTTTACCGCCGTCGTCGAT
>CAZKJA010000152.1:5799-8543 GCA_964552925.1 uncultured Treponemataceae bacterium | reverse complement strand
GACGGGATACTTCAACGTATTCAATATTTGAATAATAAGTAGTACGATACCATTCGTGGTAGTTGAAAAAAGTTCCATTTTCAAGGAGGCGTTCAATGTATGGAATACATTCAGAAGCTGGCTATTCCAAAATACTTGATGGCATACGGATCAAGACCATAAATCATGGGGAAAGCACGTTGATGACCGAGTTCCTTCTGGACAAGGGCGCGCTGCTTGTTGAGCATTCGCACCCATACGAACAAACCGGATATTTGGTAAAAGGAAAAATAAAATTGTTTATCGGAAAGAAAGAAAAAGTATTAGATCCAGGAGATAGCTGGAGTATTCCTTCGGAAGTAAAGCACAAGGCGGAAATAATCGAAGATTCGATCGCTATCGAAGTATTCAATCCATGCAGGCAGGATTATATGAAATTCATCAATAAGGACGATATCGAATAAGAAGGTATCCGACAATCGCTTAGACCGTATCCATACTTAGGGCGCACCGGAGTCCAAGCATCGTTTGAACTATGTATGTCGGGCATACGCGCCATCGCGCGAACCAGGATGGTAGGAATACAGGAGCTTATTGTGGATATTTTCCCGATGACAATCGCCGATTATGACGATGTTTACAGTCTATGGACACATACTCCAGGTATGGGATTGAATAGTCTGGATGATTCGATCGAAGGAATCAGCAAGTATTTGGAAAGAAACCCGAATACGTGTTTTGTAGCAAGGAAAGATGGGAAGCTGATAGGAGTTATTTTAAGCGGGAATGATGGAAGAAGAGGTTTCATATACCATACCGCGGTCGCGCTATCTGAAAGAAATAATGGTATCGGGAAACGGCTTGTCGAAGAAGCTGTATTCGCATTGAGAAGAGAAGGGATCAATAAAGTAGCGCTTGTAGTATTTGAGAATAATAAAACGGGGAATGGATTTTGGGAGAAGCTGGGATTCAGCGAAAGAAATGATCTTGTATACAGGAATAAAGCGATAAGCGATATCGAGATGAAAAGAGTGGTTCCATAAAACTGCCTGATGATCGCTTTGGCTGGATGGCATATGTTGGATCATGACCGAATCGATTCGCAACCGTAAGGAGATTTCCATACATGGACATTCCACGGATCTTCACCATCACCGAAAACGCTCACCGCATCCATAACCCGTTCACGCCCGAAAAGCTTGCCGCATCGGGAGCGGCGTTGCGTCTGGAAAGAGGGATCCGGGCGCGCGATTATGGAGTCATCGGCACAGGCATCGACATGAGCCAGCTGTTCACCGAGCAGGTCAAGTTTATCCACAGTTATTGAGTAGACTTGTTTGTGTTTTTTCATGGGAGGCAATATGGAATGGTTTAAGACATGGAATGTTCCTGAATATCAGGAATGGGCGCAAAAAGCCAGCTATGGGTACTTGTTGGTAATCATCAATAAGGAAAATAATAGCTTTAGATGCGCAAAGGCAAAGTTGCTATTCAAGGACAAAGGCTTGCCGGAATTCTCGCTAGTTACAGAAACTATTGTACACTCTGAATTCGAGGCCGAAAAGCAAATAAAAGAATGGATGTGATGCCAATCTCTACATTATAATCAAAGCGTGTCGCCTGAAAAAACCATCGCCGTGCTTGATGTTTCCTCGCTTTCTTACGGCGAGCGCGTCTGCGCCGCCGCCGCGCAAGGGCTTATCAATCGCGGCGGGCCAAAAGTCTTTCTGGATTACGGCTACTATGACGATCCGCTCGCGAGGCGCACAAACGAAACGTTCATGGACGACAAGCACTGGTACGGTAAATACCGCGCAATGCTCGGCAACCAGGACCAAAACAACCTGGACTACTACAAGCGGTCATACGGATTCAATGCCGGGCAGGTTGGAAGCCTTGATGAACTCATAAGGCAAAACCTTTCCGCTTTCAAGGGTTACGTCGTCTGGGATGGCGAGCAGGCGGATACAATCAACCTGGCCGTCATGCTGGCCGGCCTGGACGAATTGATCGCCGTCGGCCCGGAGCGTGAAGCATGGGTCAGGCAATTCAATATGAGTAAAGTCCACGACCTGCGTGGAAAGTGGCGCGATAGGCTGGAAATATACTCCTGGGCGTTCGAGAACCTCTTCGCCCGTTGCAAAAAAGGAATGCTTGCATGCCTCGAGCCGGGGTGGGAACGCCCTGAATTCCTCGATTACGCGGCGCAGAACACCATCTTCATCTACAGCCTGTCGAGCACCTTCAAAGGTTTCGGCAGCGCAGCCTTGCTGCTGTTGGCATTCGGTCCGCCCTGGCTGCGCGAACTTATCTTCGCGCTGCGCCTGGATGGCGTATTGAAGCGCGTGGCGCTTGCATGGATGGGGCGCAGATCCGCGGAAGTCAAGCTTTCCAACCGCATACAGTCCGCGGTGGTGTCTCTGCCCTACCCGACGATTTTCGGCTGGCATACCAAAAGGGACGATGAACTTGCATTCATGCTTCAGCTATCCTCCAATGGCATGCGCCTGGTGCCTTCGCATCTGGCCGGGAATTTCTCCTTCCACGGCCGGGTACAGCCGCTGGGCGAGTTCACGGCCGATCCCGTCCCTGCTGTCACGCTCGATCCGCGTGGGGTCTACGTCACCTTCACCATCTCGGACGGGGATCAGTTGATGATGATGAACACCGCCGAGTTGGGCAACTGGAACAGCGCCGCGCGGGGCACCGTCCCCTTCAACTGGGAGTGCCAACCCCTTTTGGCCGAACTGGCGCCCGCCTTGCTC
>CAZKJA010000152.1:0-5699 GCA_964552925.1 uncultured Treponemataceae bacterium | reverse complement strand
TCCAATGACACGCCTCGTTTTATCGGGGTACACTTGTTTGCCTACCGCACGAGCATCGATGACGCGGCGGCCTTCATAAAGGAACACAGCGCGGAACACCTTCATTTTGTCCGCGCGGACGAATTTTTGCTTTTGGCGCGACAGCACCTGAACAATTCATCGAAGTAGAGGAGCTAATATGTCAGTCAAACTGTCCTTGAAGAACAAAGTCGCCTATGGCGTCGCGGATCTGGGAATATCCCTCCTCACCGCGTCGATCCAGTTCTTCCTGCTGTTTTATTACACCGACGTACTCGGCATCGATCCGGCCCTGGCGGGGACGGCGCTGCTTGTGGGCAAGCTCACCTGGGACGCCATCAACGATCCCCTGTTCGGGTTTATCACCGACCGCACAAAGAGCCGCTGGGGCCGACGCAAACCCTACATGCTGTTCGGCGCCATCCCCTTCGGTTTGACAATTTGGCTCTTGTTCTCGCTGCCGCCCGGAATGAAAGGCGCCACCGCCTTTTTGGCGGTTTTAGGCTCCTTCCTGCTTGTGGATACCACGCAGACCCTGGTCAGCGTGCCGTACTATGCGCTCTCGGCGGAACTCACCCGCGATTACGATGAACGTACTTCGCTTATATCGATCCGCATGATATTCACAGTGGTCGGCTACATAATGGGCGCCGCGCTCACCACGATGATCGCGGGCATATTCATCAACATGGGGTGGTCGAAGACAGCGGCCTACAGCGGCATGGGCGCCGTCTTCGGCATCGTGGTTATAGTGACGGTCCTTGTCACTACCTTCGGCGTCAAGGAAACCCCCAACCCCGATCAGGAACCGGCCAAAATGCCGGCGCTCTCGCAGCTCAAACACGTCTTTAAAAACCGGCCTTTCGTCCAGTACATGATAATGAGCACAATCATAAGCGTCAGCTTTACCCTGCTGACGGCGTTGCTGCCGTACTTTCTGACCTACCAGCTGCGCATGACGGATCAAATATCACTTGTGATGCTCGTCATGCTGGGCACCATCGCCGTCTTCCTTGTTCCGTGGCGCTTCGCTTCGCAGAAATTGAACAAGGGCCCCGCCTACGCCTTGGGCCTCGGCATCGCCAGCGTCGCGATTCTGGGCGCCTTCTTTTTGCCCCAGGGACCCACCCCGCTGATCTATGCTGTGGCTTTCGTGGCGGGCATAGGTTTCTCGGCGCAATACGTATTCCCGTGGAGCATGATCCCTGACGTGCTCGAAGTGGATCAGGCTCAGACAGGCGAACGGCACGAGGGGATCTATTTCGGGGTCAACAACTTTTTGGGCAAGCTGACAGGCGCCATCGGCATAGCCGCCAGCGGATGGGCGCTCAAACTCTACGGCTACGTTCCCAACGCGGCCCAGACAGAGCGCGCGTTGTTCGGTATCCGCTTCTTCTTCGCCATAGTGCCGGTGATCGCTTTCATCGTCGCGTTGCCGCTCTTGATATGGTATCCAATTACCAGGCAGAACCACGACGCTCTGATCGCCGACGCCGCTAAAAAGAAGCTTGAGTAAAAGCATATATTGGAAAGATGCCAGTCTGGAGGGCACTATGCCACTTGAAAAAATCAAACCGGAATTCCACGATCCTTCAGTGCATCCAGATTTGAAAATAATCTCTGATGTGTTGAAGGATTCTTTTCCGGCATATATGGAATTATTAAAGTATCTGGAAGCACACAGTTACGAACACGAATGGAAGTACTATAACGACGGAAAAGCCTGGTTGTGCAAGATAAGCAAAAAGAAGAATACTGTCGTCTGGCTTTCAGCCTGGAAGGGATATTTCAAGACGACGGTATATTTACAAAAAAAATATTTAAATGAATTCGAGAATATCGGTATCGATACAGAAAAAAGGGTAGCAATACTAAACAGCATTGATGACCGTAAAAACATTCCCTGTACATTCGATATACGAAACATCGAAGGCTTGCATGATTTGTTTACGGTAATGCAATTTAAAAGCGCGCATACGTGAAAAGGCTCTGCGGTCGAAAGCGCATTATCCGGATAGGAGTCTATATGAAGCTCGATGTGTTCCAGGTCGATTCCTTTACTACGACTATTCTGGAAGGGAATCCAGCGGGAGTAATCCTTAATGCCGATGGCTTGACCGAAAGGCAGATGCAGCAAATCGCCAGAGAGATGAATGCATCGGAAACGGCATTCATAATCAATACGCCGGGAAACGGCTATGATATCGAAGTCAGGTTCTTTACACCTACCAAAGAAGTCCCGATTTGCGGACATGCGACGATAGCCGCCCATTATGTATACGCGAAAGAAAAGGACATTTCCGAAGGGATTATTACCCAAAAGACAAAGGCGGGTATTTTGCCGGTCGAGATAATCAAAGAAGACGGCGATCTACGAATCATGATGACGCAAGCAAAAATAGAATTCGGACCTATCATCGGCGGAACGAAAAAAGACAAGCTGATCGGCGGCTTGAATATGGATACCGGTGAATTGGATGATGAAATGCCGATTCAAATAGTATCTACCGGGCACTCGAAAGTAATGGTGCCGATAAGGAAAAAGTCCGTTCTCGATTCAATAAAAATCAACCCCGGCATATTAAGCGAGCTTAGCGAAGAAATCGGGTGTAATGGCTATTATGTATTTACCTTTGACAGCCAGGAGCAGGGAATATTGATCAGTGGCAGGATGTTCGCGCCGGCGATCGGCATCAATGAAGATCCGGTAACCGGGAACGCGAATGGACCGCTTGGCGCTTATTTGACACGCTACGGCAAATTGGAAAAAAGAAAAAACGGTTATGATTTTGATATTAAGCAAGGCGAAGCCATCAATAGAAAAGGTTATATGAGGGTTCACGTATTCAGCAATGAATATGACGCGGAGCTGATAAAAATAAGCGGACGCGCGTGCATCGCGTTCAGGACAGAAATGAGTATGCAAGACGAACCCTGTGCGCCAGGAAAAACTGACGATCGGATATTTCCTGGTTGGTCAAAGTCCAACACAGGTAAAAGCTAACCACGAGCCTGAAGGGGGTAGTAGGTTGAAGAAAAAACTGCCTTTGATAAAAGCTATACTTCTCTGCATTGTAATAATATTTGTTCCTGTCATCAGATCGTGTGGCAATGTATCGTACGGGTTTCCTACGGTGGCAATCGAAGCCAAGACACCCTTTGAAATTGAAAGAATCTCAATCCCCAATACAATAATTAATACGGTAATCGTAAGTTTGCTTGTTTTCAGCTTCCACTATTTATTTACTAGAATGAACGGCAACGCCTTATATCTTGAAGAAGGGCTGAGATTCCTGTATATCTATCATGTTTTGATACTATTTGGATTTTGGGCTATGTATTGGCTAAGCCTGAGCGAGAACGATTTCCTGGGCTATATCGTTGGCGCGTACAGCTGCTTGATATATGGTCCCTTCCTGTTTTTTATCAATCTGGATATCCTGGAAAGCCTGAGTGAGAATTCAATATACTTTGGCGATCCGGAAGATATTCAGATGCGAATCGTGTATGTTTTTATGGGTTTTGTCTGGTTCTCGATCGGCGTATTAAAATGGAAAATTCAGCACAGGAGTCATCGCCGATGATAAATTGCCGGAATTCGCCGACGATAACTTGTTGGATATACTCCTTTAATGCGTAGGATCCATGGCACAACTCCCTGGTCGAACCGGAATCTTGCCACTGAGGAACAAATAGGTTGATTTTTTCATACTGATATCCTTTGCGGCACTCGAAGGCTCGAAGGATCGCCTCATTACTTCACCAGCCGTCGTTCCAGGCGTTTCACCGCCAGGACCAGGATGAGCACTCCTACGCAGACCATATAGGCCAGGTCGAGAAGGAGCGCGGGCTTCCAGCCTGAGGCCATGGCAGTTACCCTGCCAAGCCTTACGGGATGGGTGAGGGGAAGGAATTCGGCCGCGATCTGCAGCGATCCGGGAAGGTTGGAGATAGGGAAGATCGTGCCGCAGAACATGAACATGGGCGAAAGGAGGCCCGTGAAGAAAAAGTTGAAGTGGTTTATGTTCTTCACGAAGGAAGTGACCAGGAGCCCGATCGCCGCGAACAGGAATCCGGTAAGGAAGCCGACTATCGGGGTCAGCAGGGCGGAAGCGAAGCTCACGATGCCGAATGCCGAGATGATGACCAGCACGGCGAAGGAAAAGAAGGCGCCTTTGGTCCCGGCCCACAGCGCCTCGCCCACCATAAGGTCGGAGACGGTGAGGGGGGCGGCCAGCATGCCGTCGTAGACCTTGTCGAATTCCAGCCTGATGAAGGTACCAAAGGTGCACTCGAAGGAGGCGGTGAACATCGCGCTCGTCATCACGAGCCCCGTGGCCAGGAATTGAAGGTAGCTCATCCCGACCAGGTTGGGAACGTAGCGTGCCATGCCCAGGCCCATTCCGGCGAGGAAGATCAGGGGTTCCATGAAGGGCGGGAAGCCGTTGGAGACGATGTCCTTGACGTAGGTGCGGAAGTGCCGATACCAGACCGAGCTCAGCCGCGATGAGAGCGGTGGATACAGCTTACTGGCGCTCATTGAGTTGTCTCCCTGTGGAGCGGAGGAATAGATCCTCCAGGTTCGTGGGGCGGAGGTGGGTAAGGCCCGAAGGGAAGCGCGCGGCCAGCTCCCGCAAGGCCTCGGGATCATCGGAAAAGTAACGTGCCCGGTTCTGCCCTTCCTCATGGCGGATACGCGGGGAGGAGGGGGCGCCGCCCTCCGCGGCTCCGAAGGCGTCGAGGCTGTCCGGGTCCATGACCTCCAGTACCCAGGGTTCGATGCCCTCCTCGAGAAGCCTCTTGGGCCCGCCCTCGAGGACGCGCCGGCCCTTGTCCATGATGATGACCGAGTCGGCGATCTGGTAGGCCTCCTCCATATAGTGCGTGGTGAGGAGGACGGTGACGCCCTCCCGCTTGAGGCCGCGGACCTTGTCCCATATCAGTTGCCGTACCTGGGGATCCAGTCCCGTCGTCGGCTCGTCCAGGATGAGGAGCTTCGGGCGGTTCATCAGGGCGCGGGCGATGACCAGGCGCCGCTTCATTCCCCCGGAAAGGTCGCTGATCTTCGACTTGGCCTTTTCCTTGAGCTCCATGAAGTCGAGGAGCTCCGAGATGCGCGAACGGGCTTCCTTAGCGGGCAGGCCGTAGAACTTGCTGTAAATGAAGAGGTTGGCGCCGACGTTTACCTCGGCGTCCAGGTTGTCATCCTGCGGCACGACGCCGCAGAGATGCTTGATCGCCAGCTCTTCCCGCGCTGGATCGAAACCAAGCACGTCCACCCTCGTCTCCGCCCGGTCGTCGCGCCTGACCATGCCGAAGAGCATCTTCATCAGCGTGGTCTTTCCCGCCCCGTTTGGGCCGAGAAAGGCGAAGCAGCTCCCTTCGGGTACGGCGAAGGAAATGTCATCCACCGCCGCGGTGCCATCGGCATAGGTCTTGAATATCTTTTCCACTTCGATAGCGTTCATTGACATGATCGAGAGCATAACCTGAACGGCGCGGGAAGGCAAGAATGAACGCCCGCCCACCGCGCCGTTGGCTGCATAACTCGATCGATATAGATATCTCAATTGCATAACGTCAAAGTCCGGGAAGAATTGCGCTTGGCCTATGAACTGAGGTTTCTTGGAGTTTCGAGTCCCGAGGCCTGCTCGGTATGGATCGAGAGTCGTGCGGTTGCG
>CAZKJA010000151.1:0-8589 GCA_964552925.1 uncultured Treponemataceae bacterium | reverse complement strand
TAGTTCCTCGAACCTTGTTGCTACGCTTAAAAGCTACCATCGGTGGTAGTCGGATAGATTAATACCATACTTGGGATAGTACTCTTCGCCGTAAACCACAAGGTTCGATGAACTAGGCAATATTTTTATGCCTGGCTACACAATTACCCGCGCTAGCTTAGGTTTATGACTGTGGTTCTTGATATAAACTGTACTAAATATTTAGTACCCTTTATTGACAGAGCCGGAAACCTGGGGTAACGTAATTCCGGAAGGGGTGCCGATGGGGATACGCGTCAAAGACATAGCGAAGCAGGCCGAAGTTTCGCCGGCCGCGGTCTCGCTTGCCTTGAACAACAAGCCTGGCATCAGCCCGGATACCAGGGAACGTATCATCCGTATCGCCATGGATCTCGGGCACGACGGCCCGAAGCCGCTGCCGACCCCGAAAGCCACCACGGAAGCTGTCTGTTTCCTTCATATCGCCCGCCATGGGCATGCGGTCAACCGTGATCACGACGTATTCATCGCAGACTACATCGAGGGCCTGGGTCAAGGCGCTCGCATGTATGGGCTAAGCCTCAATGTAACCACCTTCAAGGCGACACCCGTAGAGACGATTCTCCAGAACGCATCATCGATGGACTCAGCTGGCTTCATCATACTCGGCACCGAGCTCGAGGAAGCAGACGTCGCGGCATTCTCGAGCCTCGAGCGGCCGGTGGTCTTTATTGACACATGGTACGATTTCCTCCCGTTCGATTTCGTCGATATGAATAACGAAGACTCGGTTCACACAATCATATCGGACTTCGCCGAACGGGGGCACAGGTGTATCGGCATGGTGAAAGGCGCTATCGAGACACGTAATTTCAAGCTCCGCGAGGAAGGCTTCATGGCCAGCCTGGCCCGCCTCGGCCTCGCGTACGACCCCGCCTTCACCTTCTCCGTCGACTCCACATTCCATGGCGCTACCGAGGACATGCGAGCCTTGCTTCGCCGCGGCGTCAGGCTTCCTACCGCGCTGTTCTGCGCCAACGATATCATAGCCTGCGGTTGCATCCGCGCCTTCCGCCAGGAGGGCGTCCGTGTTCCGGATGATCTTTCGATCGCCGGTTTCGATGATCTGCCATTATCAGCGGTGGTCGATCCGCCCCTGACGACGATGCAGGTTTCTAAAGCCCAGATAGGGCGCATGGCAATACATCTACTCGCGACGCGAATGCGGAGCGAGACGGGATCGCCTCCGGTGAAAGTGCTCATCGGGGGCAGCCTCGTCGAGCGGAAGAGCGTGCGTGACCTGCGTCGGGGAGGGAGCGATACGAACCCCGTTGCTGGAGATGGCAGAATCAAGCAAGGAGGTTTCTCATGACCAAGTACTCGGTGATACTCGGCAATCTAGGCAATACCTGCGACCGCTTCCTCTCGAGCGGCTACAAGGACCAGCCGCCCAAGGCGGAGATGATAAGGCAGGCGGCGGCCATCCCCGGCGTCAAGGGCGTCGAGCTCGTGGGCACCTGGGATGTCACGAGGGAAAACGTCGACGAGGTCGGCAACCTGTTGGCCAAGCATGCCCTACAGTGCGTATCCATCATCCCCGACCACTTTTCCCAGAAGCGCTGGGGCCGTGGCGCCTTTACCGCCAAGGATCCCGCGATACGCGCCCAGGCGCTCGAGGAGACGATGGTCGCCGCCGAGCTGGCGCGGAAACTGAAATGCCCCCTCATCAACCTCTGGCCCGGGCAGGACGGTTACGATTACGCCCTCCAGTCTGACTTCCGAGCCGAGCGCCGGTGGACCATCGAGGCGGTCGCGAAGGCGGCCAAGGCCTACCCGGACATCCGCTTTTCCCTCGAGTACAAGCCCAAGGAGCCGAGGACGCACTCCACCTGGGCGCGGGCGGCCGACACGCTGCTGGTCGCGAAGGAGACGGGCCTGCCCAACGTGGGCGTCACCATCGACACAGGTCACTCCTTCGTCGCGGGCGAGAACGTGGCCGAGTCGGCCGTCATCCTCTCGGACTACGGGAAGAAGCTGTTCCATATGCACTTCAACGACAACTACCGCTCCTGGGACGACGACATGATCGTCGGTTCCGTGCACCTCGTGGAGTACGTGGAGTTGCTCTTCTGGCTCCGTGAACTGGGCTACGATGGCTGGTATTCGATGGACCAGTACCCCTACCGCGAGGACGGGCAGGGCGCCCTCCGCGAGAGCGTCGAATTCCTCCGCGGCGTCGAGGCCATGCTCGAGGGGACGGCGATGGCGGAAATCCGCGCCCTCATAGCCGAGGGCGATGCGGTCAAGTCATCGGCCTGGCTCAGGAGCAAGATCTTCGGTCGCCGTTAACGGTTGCTTTTCACCATTGTCCGCCGCGGCACGCTCAAAGCCGCGGCGTATTTTTTGTGCGCAACAGGCTCGGCTCAGTGGATCACGCCCTTCTTGATTATAATGCAGCCGTAAGCGCCCTTCTCTGTCGTCGCGAGAATGGCGTATGCTTTTTTCGCGCGCTCGTAGAATGCGAAGCGCTCAACGGTCTCGATCGCCGCGTCGCCCCTTTTCTCGTGCTTCCGCACGATGGCCCGTATGCTGTCCTGCACCGCTGGCACGGTCGGGTCGCCGGGCACCACCTGCATCAGGGAGACGGGGCAGTCGACGTAGCTATCGAGGGGGAAGAGGGCGAGGATGGCGTCGAGGACCTCGGAGACCCCATGTCCGTCGGCGCGCACGAGGAGCCGCGCATTGCTCGCCGCCGGGTAGTTCGAGTCTCCGATGACAAGGTCATCGCCGTGGCCCATCTCGTGCAGGATCTTCAGCAGTTCGGGCGATATGAGGTCGGGAATTCCCTTCAACATTGTGTCTTCCTTTCGGGGGCTCTCTTTTCGGTCGCAACCATCCATAACGGTCGTAGCGGTTCAAACCGGGATCGTTGGGAGTGTCAGGCTCTTTTCCAGACTATCGCAACGCAGGTTGATAGTCAATTTCTGTGGCTTTCTGAAAGTGTTATCACTGATGATCCAACCGCGTTCCGGCCTTTCCCCGGATCCTCCCCCGGCACCCCGGCTGTGCTATACTTGACCATCAATCGGTATACTCAGCAACACGGGCAAGGAGCGCACGATGAAACTGAAACCCTGGGTTCCCCGCGAGGCGGTCGAGATACTCCTCGGACGGCAAAGCCGGGTTTTCCTGGGCGTCACTGCCCTCCTGGGACCGGCCTACACCCGTTTTGTCCTGCGGCTTTCCCGTATCGGAGTCGAGGGCCGGGACATCCTGGCTGGAGAATACCGCCGATCCGTCTCGGATGCGGGGCGCTTCGTGATAGCATACCGCCATCCAGGGGACGCGGACCCCCACCTGGTGTTCCATGTCCTGACGAACTTGATACGGGGGCACGCCCCGGCCACGGAGCCGGACGGAAGGCCCGGCGCATGGTATCCCTCGGGCACGGAGGTGCAGCTGTGGGCGAGCCCGCTAGTGCTATGGGCCCTCCGAAACGCCGGAATAGTTCCCGTGCGCCACGGCAGCGTCGACCGTGCGGTCCTGGATTACCTGGTCCGGGCCGTGGCCGAACGCCGCAGGCCTATGGCAATCGCGCCCGAAGGAATGACAACCCTGAACGGCGGCATCCTCCCGGAGCTGGACCCCGGTACCACCCGCATCGCTTTCCTGGCGGCGGATCGCCTGGCCTCGGAAGGAAAACCTATACCCGTCCGTATCCTTCCCGTGGCGATCGAGTACACTTACAGGCGCACGACGAGTCCGGCACGGTTGGGCCGATTCCTTGACCGCCTGGAGCGGAGGGTCGGCATGAACGGGACGCCTCCCCGCACCGCCATCTTGATGGAGAGACGAAGGGACGGAGGAAACCCCGAATCCAGAGCCGCGATCAAGGCACGGTTGCTCTCGATATGGGAGCGCCTCACGGATATCGCGGAGAAAACCGCGGCAAGGGCTTGGGGGATCAAGCCGGCGACGGAAGGCTCCGGCCTCAAGGAACGCATTGGTTCCCTTCTCGACGCGTCGATATCCCGGCTGGAGGCCTTCTACGGCGTGGTGCCGGCTGTGAGCCTGAAGTCCCGAATCCTGAATATCCGCGCGGAGTCGCTGCACCGGGTATTTTACTCACGGGAGGAGCTCGGCTCATTCTCCGCCGTGGAAATCGGGGCCGCCCGCAGGGGGGCTGCGGAGGCGTATTTCCTGGACCAGATATACATGGTCGCGGCCTTGGCGCAGTTTCTCGACCCCGCCTACCTCGACGGGGATCCCCATTTCGACCGCCTGGTGGAAACGGCCCAAAACCTCCATGACCTTGCGAACCGGCTGGAAGGCATGGGGCTGAAACATCGCTCCAAGTACTTCCTCAGGGATGCCGTGGTAATAGTAGGCGAACCCGTCGAGGCCATCCGGCAGGCCGGGGAAAGCCGGAAACAGGCCGCGGAACGTGTTGAAAGCGAGCTGGAAAATGGTTTCCGCCGGCTCATCCGGCACTGAACGCCCGGGTGCCGACGCAACCAGCTGATTATTGACAACTTCCGCCAAGGCTCCTGGCGGGGATAACCTGGATCACTAGTCGCTCCCGTATTTTTTGTACAAGAATTTAAGCGAATCAATCGTCTCCGAGCCCAGGCTATGTTGCGTTGCGAACGCCTTCCAATCGGGCTCCCGATGCGCGTTGATATATGGCATCAGTTCGTCCAGTGCCGCGTTGAGCGCGTCCATCTCCCCTTTGCGGTCCGGGTGCTTCGCACGCCCATCATCGCTCTTTCTGTCATCCATCTGATCGAAGGGACGCGTCCATTCGATGTACGGTAGGTCCCGCTTCAGGATACCCTCGAATACTCTCTCCAGCGTCAGGGAGGCGACGAATGGCTCGCCGGGATCGGGCGTAAAGGCCGAGGAGAGCGATACGCGCAGTTTTTCAAGATAGCTGCCTCTCCGTGTCAACAGGATCCCGCGTAACGATTTTTTGTCATAGATGACTACCTGCTCGAAGAACGGCTTGGATCCTGGCTTTCTGAACCGGATGCGCTTTACGGTTTCGTCGCGTTGCCATGCGCTGTTGAGGAGCGTCTCGGGGCTGGCCGAGAACCGCCCTGCCTGCCAGCAGGTGCACACGTCTTCGGTTCCATGCTTGAAGCGGGGTATATTTCCCAGACTCCAGACGGCCCAGAACGGTACCGGGTCGCGCCTGACGACGGCGGGGATCCCCTTGAGCAACCAGAGATCGCGCGCGAGCTCGCGTCCGATGGCTGAGAAATCAGTGACGTGAAGTGATATCCATGACAGTATGGGGCCGTAGGTGATGGCGGGTATACGGCTGCCGGTGACAGCCTTGAGGCGGATGATAGCCGTCATGAACGTCACGCCGCCCTGCTTGATGTTGAGCGTCGCCGATCGGGACCATAGGCAGAACGTTTCGCCCGCTTCGTTGATGCATAGATAACGGTCGTCTCCCAAGTCCGTGGTGACGTCGAGAATCTGGTACTCATAGCCTTCCGACAACACCGCCAGGTGTTGGTCGAGCACGGCAGGAAGGAAGTTCTCCGGCAGCTCGTTGATACGGGGCGCGTATCGGCGCATGGACTCCTTGAGGGGCTGAAGGGTCTTTTCGCCGTTCTGGTGCCAGGGAGTCTTGTCCCATGATTCCTTGAACGACGCGGTCCGCTCGCGGAACCACTCTACATCCGGGAATTCTTCATTCGAGGTTCGCTTTGGACGCATATCTCGCTCCGTCCGGTCATCTTATATCAAACCAGCGTACTTGGCAAATAACGCTTGGAGGCGGATTTCAACGACTTCCTTTTGCCATCCTGCCAGATTGTCATTATCCCTATTAATTAGCGAATCCAATTGCCCTGTGCAATTCTTCAATCATGGCTGGCCTGTACAGTCTCCTTTCCCTCGGCATTCCCGATTCTCTTCATCACTTCCTTGTACCAGTTCATCGAGCAGCTTGATATTGTTCTTGCTACCGCGAATTCTATGGCGGCATCGGGTTGCCCTCGCTCATCAAGGATTGATACGAGTTCCATGGCATAGTGATCAACTATTCCCGTGTATCCCTGTTTGGATGAAAGGCATATACCGTCGCGTGCAAGCATCTCGGCCTTGGCCAGATCGTACGAATCCCGCGCTTTTCGTATCGCGATATCACGTACGGGGGCAAGATCCAGATGTGAATCGATAAAGGCTTGCAGTCGCTTCGAATCTCCAGAGTTTTCAAGCGCGCTGTTTTCAGAATCCAATTGTGCCAGCACTATCGACTCGAGATCCTCCCTTGACAGTCTGTGGACAATGTCGGTCGGCGATTGCCTTTTTGTTCGGTCTTTCATTTACCTGCTATAGGATCATATCAAGAAACTGAAGTCAACGTGGTCGTTACGCTTCGGGGCATGACTTAATCGGAAGAAGAAATAACCCCTACTTTCGTTATCGACGCGCTTATAGGCGAGTCAATATCTTGTCGACGATTCCCCACCTTCGCCTCGTACTCCTCCAGGGCTTCCCTGGTCGTCATCCACCTGCTACCAAGCTTGACCGCCCCAGGCGTCCTGTCCGGGCAAGGCAGGAGAGGTATTCCACACCGCATTTACGGGAACTCCACCCCCAGCCCTTCGCCAATCTTTTTCAGCTGGGCCGCGACCTTGGCGGAGAGGGCGACCCCTATGCGCTCGCTCAGCGCCTCCTCCTCGTGCTCCTTCAAGCCGGCGTAGTAGACGCGGTCGCGGCCCTCGGCGGCCGTGGCGTTTTCAAGCTCGCCAAGCATGCGGTCCATGTCGGCCTTCAGCTCCTGTGGATCGCGGAACAGATCCAATCGGATTGCGCCGAAGAAGTGGCACACGCGCGCGGAGGTGGCCTCGCTGTCCATCACCGCCTTGCCGAAGACGCCGCCTGAGGTGACGGCGGTCATTATGTCGACGAGGACGGCGAGGCCGAAGCCCTTGTGTCCGCCTGACAGCTCCCCCTCGCCGCCCAGGGGGAGGAGGCCTCCGCCGCGCTGGAAGAGCATGTCCGCAAGGAGGCTGTGGGCATCCACGGTCACCTTGCCGTTGGTGTCCACGGCCCAGCCCTGGGGGAGTTCCTTTCCCTCGCGCTCGTAGACCTCGACCTTGCCCCGGGTGACGCAGGTGGTCGCCATGTCGAGGGTGAACATGCGCCCGTTCAGGGCGGGCACCGATACGGCTATCGGGTTTGTGCCGAACATCGCGTCGCGGCCGAAGGTGGGCACGCCGAGGGCGGCCGTGTTGGTCATACAGACGCCTATCATATCGGCGCGGGCGGCCATCTCGCTGTAGTAGCCGGCTATGCCGAAGTGGTTGGAGTTGCGGATCGACGCGAAGGCCGAGCCGACCTTCCCGGCTTTTTCGATGACCCGGGCCATTGTCTTCTTGCTCAGGCTCAGGCCCATCGCGCCTCGGGCGTCGAGGACGAGGGACATCGGCGTCTCCCTAAGGACCTCCGGCACGACGCCGCCGGACATTATGCCTTTGCGTATCCCGTTCTCGTAACGCCACAGGCGGCCGGTGCCGTGGCTGCCTATGCCGCGCGCGTCGGCGGCCACGAGTATCTCGGCCGAATCGGTGGCTTCCTCCGGCGGCAGCCCCAGTTTTGTGAACACCGCCGCGCAGAAGGCTTCGAGTTCCTTGCGTCCTACCCGTATCGCGTCGCCCATCGGCTTGACTCCCCGCGGAAAGAATAGTCAAAAGTAATCGGCTGATTGGATCGAAAGCGGATTGAATCCGGTATTGTATCCTGACCGCCTTGCGACGACTAGGCCGGTACCCGGCCCGCGCCAGACTGGCACGAGCCGAGGCTCGCGACCCATCCCTTCTTGTTCCATAGCGCGCAGCCGCCCTTCGTCTCGGTCAGCTCGGCGTGGCGGGCGCGTATATCCCGCAAAAGCGGCGAGTCGAGCGCGGCCGCGAGGCCCGCGGAACCGGCGTTGGAGTCGGAGAACGGCGCGAAGGGGCAGGCCTCGAGCGAGCCGTCGTCGGCGAGGTGTATGAAGCCGCGGCCGGCCGCCAGGCAGCCTCCGAAAGCCTCCTCGTCTCCGGGAAGGGACACAGTCATGAACGGCCTGCGATCGAAGCGGGTTCTGTCGTCGAGCAGGGCCTTCTGGCGCGCCTCGAGGACCAGAGCGTCGGTGCCCGGCTGTACCGGCACGTACTCGATAAGGAACAGGACCGACGCGCCGAGGGCAGAGACGCGGTCGAGGAAGGCGTCGGACAGCGCGAGGTCGGCGTTACGGGACGTCAGCGTCACCGACAGCCCGAACGGCGCGCCTCGTCGCCTGAGCGC
This sequence comes from uncultured Treponemataceae bacterium, assembly GCA_964552925.1. Lineage (GTDB taxonomy): Bacteria > Spirochaetota > Spirochaetia > Treponematales > UBA12059 > SZUA-370. The sequence continues at coordinate 309 of CAZKJA010000151.1, read as the reverse complement.
GGTAGCCGCGGCCAAGGCGCGCTCGTGTATGCCCTCGCCTCGCCGGGCAGCGGTGAACGCCGCGTCACCCTCGACGCTGAAGATCGGTATCATGCCGCTCCGCGCGAACAGCTCCTCCGCCCGCTCGTCGAGCAGCGTCCCGTTCGTAAATACGACGACAGCCGGACCGTGCATCGCGGCGAGACGCTCGAGCAGGCCCATGCGGACGAGCGGCTCGCCACCGGCGACGAGGAGCGTGCCAACGCCCATGTCGACGGCCTCGCGGAAAAGCTCGGCGAAGCGCTCTTCCGACAGCTCGGCGGCCGCGCC
>CAZKJA010000150.1:0-8687 GCA_964552925.1 uncultured Treponemataceae bacterium | reverse complement strand
AACCGATAGACGAAGGGGCCGTTTGGGACGGCGATGCTTCACTTAAAGGACATTTTTTGGAGAGATTTCCCCAGGGAGGATTCGAACCCCCACAAGCAGATCCAGAGTCTGCTGTGCTACCATTACACAACCGGGGAATGCGTCCGGCGGGCTCACTATAGTCAAAACTAAAGGCACGAGTCAAGAGGAGCGGGGGTCATGAATCCGGGCCGAACAGGGCTTGTATTGCCGGATGGTTGAACAGCTTGGCGTACTTGCGGGCGGACAATCCGAGCTTGTCGGTGATCTCCGGATCGGCTCCGCGCGCCAGCAGGGTCGAAACCATGGGGCCGTCATTGCGGCCCACCGCCAGGACCAAGGCGGTCTGGCCGTCCTTGCTCTGCATGTCAGGATTGGCGCCGCGTTCGAGAAGCATTTCGACGATTCCGAGCTCGCCTTGCTGGGCAGCATCGAGGAGCGCCGAGTAGGCGCGGTCATCGCTTTGGGAATCCACGAAGGCCCCCTGGTCAAGCAGCAATTCGACTATGCTGCGATGTTTCGACCGGGCTGCCAGGCACAGGATGGGGACGCCAAACTTGTCGCGGGCATCGGGAGGAAACCCGGAGAGGAGGAAAAGCTCTACGGCTTTGGTATTGCCTTCCTTGATGCACTGGCACAGCGACTCGCCGTGCCAGGAAATGCCGAGTTCCAGGAGTGTCGCCTTTGCGAGTTGCCGCCCATCCCGGATTTTCCATTCCACCGACTCGGCGCGGTAAAACCGGAGAAGCGCGAGTCTGTCATCGAATGCCTGGATGTCGGCTATCCACGGTTCAGGCTTCCACGTGGCGTCGGGTTTCATGATGGCCAGGTGAACCGATTTCCCGCGCGCCAACCCGACGATATACGCCAACCATGAGCGGTCGTTGTAGCTTCTATCGAGGATGCACAGGAAATGGGTGACTCCCGACAGCAACGAGTCGATCCCGCTGCGGGGTACATCCCGCCATGCGTCGTTGAACTTGAGGCCGACGGTGTTGTAACCCTCGGCTTTGAGGCCGCCTATCGTTTCTTTCGCGACGAGGATGCCATCTGGCGATGCGACGACCGCTATCTTCAACGTTCCATGCTCCCTCGTTTGGGATGACCGTTCCATCTTTCACGATTACGATACAACCACTCCCTCTACAATCGGCACTATCGGGGACCAACCGAAGTCGATTATATCAATATTGTCACCTCGCGCCTTCCTCGAAAAACCGGGCTAGTTCGTCGCAACTTGCGTCTCTTCGTAAAAGGCTACTATCGGTAGTGTAGTAAAGCATGTGCCACCCCCGGCCAAAGTGTCGAAATACGATTAGATGCAAGCTGCGACGAACAAAGAAAAACTTGAAGACTTGCTTCACGCTTCCTCCTGTTTTCTTCAAATTCCTGAGTATATTAGTATGAATATCTTCCATCTGGGAGCGTGCCATGAAGTATGGAAAATTAGGCGCTATGATCTGCCTGCAGGCATTCTCGGCACTCGTCTCGGTCAACAGCAGGTCGACAGGGGCACAGGAGAGCGATCTAACCGCTTATTACTCGTATCCGATAGCTTTGAGTGTCTCCTACCTTTCCTGGCAATCTTTAAGTTCATTGAATACCGGCTACCAAATCTCGGACTTCTCGGGAACGGTAGAAGTGCCCATCAAAACCTTGCCATTCCTCCGGCCATTCGTTTCCATGGGTATTAGCCGCTTCGATGGCTTGGATTCGGATTTTCCGGATAAATGGGACCATGACCGCTATTACGGGTTGTTGGGACTGGATATGGCCAGTCGAATCGCCCGAAATTTTGAAGTCGGGATTTCCGGCTCTGCCGGCGTAGCCGAGGCTGTCTTCCCGAATATCGATCCCGCGGGAACGGTTGGATCCGCGTATTTCCTTTTCGATGGACGCGGAATCATTAGCCTGAACCCTTCATACGCATTCAGCATCGAGTTCTCGCCTGGCCTCCGCTGGCAAAAGGCATTGTCTCCGTTGACCCTCTACGACGGATTTTTCTTCTCCCTGGGCTTTTCCCTCGGTTTCCGCTTCGGCGAGGATCCGGACTCGGCTAGAACGCTGATCAGGAGCCTGCAACTAACCGATACGAAATTGGGACCGACCTATCCGGCGATGCGTGGGTATTATGCGGAATCTGGTTTGGGGGAAGTCACCATAGAGAATACCGAGAAGGTTTCGGTCACCGATGTCCAAGTGCAGTTTCTCCAGACAGGATACATGGACTCGCCGACGATATCGGCTGCAATCGCGCGGATTCCTCCGCGCGGCAGCGTGACTGTCCCGATCAAAGCGGTGTTCAACGACAGGATTTTCTCCGGAGAGGGGGCCCGCAAGGTTACCGGGGAGTTGATACTGAGCTATCTGCGCTCGGGCAAGCCCGCGGAACAACGAATTCCCGTCACCTATGAGTTGCTCGACCGCCGGGCGATATCCTGGGACGACGACAGGAAGGTTGCCGCCTTCGTCACGCCGCAGGATTCGGCTCTCAAGAACTTTACCGCCCATCTGGGTCGATTATTCCGGGATACCGTGCTACCGAACTGGAATCAGCCGATGCAGGTAGCCATGCAGACTTTCGCCGGCCTCGCGACGCTCGACCTTCTCTACCAGGAAGACGCTTCCTCCCCCTTCACAAAGGTGAAAGGGGCGGCCCAGGCCGTGGATCTCGTCAACGCGGCCCGCGAAACGCTTGCCCGTCGATACGGCGATTGCGACGACCTTACAGTTTTGTTCTGCAGCATGCTTGAAACAAGGAACGTTGAAACCGGGTTCATCACGGTCCCCGGCCATATCCTGCCAGCGTTCAATACCGGCGTACGGGCGTCCGATTACGCGCTCGTGCATCCGGACCGATCGATGACTATACCGGTCGAAGGGGAACTATGGGTTCCTGTCGAGGCTACGCTCCTGAGCGGCAAAAACGGTTTTCTCGAGGCCTGGAAACGAGGTGCCGAATACTGGAATGCCAACGAAGGTTCCCGCGTCTTCAATTCAACGCGCAAGGCCCAGCTGACGTTCGGGCCCATCCCGCTCGAGGAACGGGACCTGGGTCTGCAGTACGGCGACGCGAAGCGCACGTTCAGCCTGTATGACACGGCGCTCGATGAAGTCGGGGACCTTGTGATGAAATCCTATATGGCATCGGCCGAGAAGTCTGGAAGCAAGCAGGATTTCAATAGACTCGGCATCCTTTCGGCATCGTTGAACAGGATGAAGGAGGCGGAGGATGCCTTCTCCCGCTCCTTGAAGCTCGATCCAAAATTCTTGCCGGCTAACGTCAACCTGGGCAACCTTCAGTTCCTCCGCAAGGAGTATTCAAAGGCCGTATCGACCTACAAGAGCGCGCTCGCGCAATCATCGGGGGCTTCGTCGCCCAAGACCTCGCTCACCCTGCTCATCAATTTGGCCCGCACCTACAGCGCGCTCGGTCAACCGGTGCTTGCCAAGGAAGCGTATGGCAAGGCTGTGGGCATCGACCCGGAACGCGCGAAGGAGTTCGCCTATCTTGGCGGAGCCGATGGATCCACGAGCCGCGCTACGGAAACCGCCAGCGCCGGTAAAATTTCGTTCACCGACGAGGAGTGACACATGAAAAACAGCTTGCATCGCGTCCTTGTATCATTTACCCTTGCGTTTCTGCCGGCGATCCTTTTCTGGTCGTGCCCTTCGCCTATCGATGTGACGGGCTCGCAGCGGCTTGAAGATACCACCAGACCGTCTGTCGTCATCGTTACCCCCGTCGAAGGCGCGACCTATGGCCAGGATGTGACGGTTACCGGAAATACCAGCGACGACGGTTCGCTCGCGGCTGTCACCTATACGGTCAGGGGCGTCCTGGGGGATTTGGCCGCGGGAACGGTCCCGATCGCCAACCTTGCCGCCGATGGGTCCTTTTCGTTCTCGTTCGACGCGGTTTCATTCTCGGGACCCGTCTCGGTAGCGGTGGAGGTCGTGGACTGGAATGACAACGCCGCTTCCGATTCTGTCCAGCTCGAGGCTCCGCCCAGCGCCGTCTCCTCGTTCTCGGCGAGTTCCGCCTCCAAGGCGGTAGACCTCTCCTGGAACGCTGTTCCCGGCGCCACGCAGTACACAATCCGATGGGCGTCGGACGGATCGATTCCGTCGAGCTCCTTCGGATCATCCACGACAACCGCAACCCCGGGGTATCAAGTGAGCGCCCTGGACAACGGCAGGCTGTATACGTTCCTGCTCTCGGCTGAAACCCCGTCCGGGGTATTCTGGTCGTCGTACAGACAATGCATACCGCTATCGCCGTTCACCCTCGCGCCGATGGTCGAAGGCTCATACGGCTCCATCAAGCTGGAGTGGACTTCGATCGCCGGTTCGTCCTCGTTCGAGGTATGGCGATCGGACGCGGCTGACGGGACCTTCGTCAACATCTCCGGTATCGTTACGGGCAATGGCTTCAGCGACGGAGCGGTAGCCGAGGGCTCGACGTATTTCTACAAGGTCCGGCCGGTACTCGAAGGCGCGCCCTTGTCATCCTGGAACTCCGGTTCGCCGCAGATAATTCCGGTTTCCAGCCAGCGGACGACAAGCGTCGCCACGGCCGGCACAACCGGCAAGGTCGCGGCATACAGCAGCGGCGGTTCGTGGGTCTACGTCGCCGCGGGTACTTCCGGCGTGTACGTCTTCGACGTGGCAGATCCCCGGGGACCGTCGCTCGCGGGGACCATAGCGACGACCGACGCCAGGGATGTCACGGTCTCTGACACGAGGCTGTTCGTCGCGGACGGCAGCGCCGGAGTTCGCGTCTTCAGCCTGGCGACTCCGGCGGCCCCCGCCCAGACCGGCTTGTACGCCTCTTCCAACCGGGCATACGTTGTCAATTCGGCCGGTGGGACGAGCGTCGTGTACCTCGATGTCTCCGGTGCCGGAAATCCCGCGTTGAAGGCGACGTACTCCAACGCTTCCTACGCGTTCGCGGATGTCTCGGCCATATATTACTCAGCGACGTATGATTTCATCTACCTCGCCTACACAGATTCCACGGGTCCCGTCGGGAAGATCGCTGAAATGTATTCGACATCGGCAGCGCTGAGTTGGTATAACACGTATACCTATACCGATTACAATTTCAGCGCGGTCCAGGTCTCTGGTTCTTATGTATACGGCTTGGCGAATTACCAATACGACCTCGAGCCGCCACCCGAGTATTCCCTGTTCATTCTCAACCGCTACCCTTCTTCGTTTACCCTGGCGGGCAAGACCGCCTCCGACCAATCGGGCTACGTGGCCGACTTGAGGCACGATGCCGCGACGGGGAAAGTGCACGTAGTCGACGGCATCGGAATACAATCGTACGATGTCGTCGCGCCATCGGCGATCACGCTCGACGAGTCGATAAATACGCCCGGCTCGCCGACCGGGATCGCGCTCCTGGGCGATTACGCGATGATCGGTACCGGCAGCCGTAGTTTCCAGACCTTCGACCTGCGCTCACCCGTCGCTCTCGCCCAGAAAGCGGGCTATAACCCCGGCTCTGGCCGCTCCGGCATAGTCACGCGGGGCAACAGGGCCTACGCGGTCGGGAACGGTCTCCTTAATGTCCTGTCAATCACCAACCCCGAAGCCGCGTTGCCCTCCCTGGGCCAGCTCGCCGTAGCCGGCGCCGTTGACGTCGCGTTGTCGGGCAACTACGCCTTCGTCGCGGCGGGGTCCAACGGCCTCAAAGTAGTGGATCTAGCCGACGAGGCTTCGCCCTCCGTCATCGGTACGGTGCTCCCGGCCGCCGGTACGCTCAGCGCGGTCGCGGTCAAAGGCGACTATGCCTATTGCGCGGGCTCCGGCAGTCTGGAAATATTCGACATATCCGATCCAACGGCCCCGCTATGGAAAGGTTTCATCGATTCGGAAGGGATGGGCATGCGCGACGTGGCAATACGCGGTTCCCGGGCGTACGTTACGGACGGCGCCTACTTTCAGCCAAACAGCCTCAAGATAGTCGACGTGTCCGACCCGGCTCGGCCGGCCTTGCTCGCCCGCGCTGCCACCGGCGCGATAATCATCGGTCCGGTGCGCGTCAGCGACAAGTATGCGTTCGTGGGCGACAGCCTTGGCAGCGGCGTATGGGTGGTCGACATCGATCCGGACAGCGGAACCTATCTCGCCGAGTACGGTCCGGCTGACACTGATCCTGCCGCCAACAGCGACACAAATGGAATCGCCCTCTCCGGCGGTTACCTGTTCGCGACCGATACGGATAGCGGCTTCGCGGTACTCGACGCCTCCAATCCCAAGACCTGGGACCACGCCGAACCCAATACCGGGTTCATTGTGAAAACACTGGATTTCGGCGTCAACGGGGGAGAACTGGCAGTCGAGGGCAGGTATGCGTTCATCGCCGATTCGGTATTCGGCGTTCGGGTCATTCGTCTTTTCTGAGCTGGAAAGCCGGATGGACAGGGTGGGTACTTTCCACCCCTTCCATGCGCCCTACGCCAGGGCTCCATCCAGGTCGGCGATTATGTCCTCTATCGCTTCGATGCCTATGGAGAGCCGCACGAGGTCCGGCGGGACGCCGGCTGCCCGTTGCTGCTCGTCGGAAAGTTGCGAATGCGTGGTGCTGGCTGGATGGATAGCAAGGCTCTTCGCGTCGCCCACGTTGGCGACGTGCGAGAACATTTTCAGCGACTCGATGAACTTCTGCCCGGCGGCACGTCCGCCTTTAACGCCGAATACGACCATGCCGCCCGAGCCCTTAGTGAGCGTGCGCCTGGCGAGTTCGTACGACGGGTCGCCGGGAAGGCCCGGATACCGTACCCAGGCGACCTTGGGGTTGTCCTTCAGGTGCTTGGCGACCGCGAGGCCGTTGTCGCAGTGCCGGGGCATTCGCACGTGCAGGGTCTCGAGGCCCTGGAGGAATTGCCAGGCGTTGTCCGGCGACAGGCAGGCGCCGAGGTTCCGCAAGGGGCCCGTCCGGAAGCGCAAGGCGAACGCTATCTTCCGCGACTCGGGCGGTAGTTCGGTGGCCCAGCGGAGCCCGTGGTAGGCAGGGTCGGGCCGGTTGAACATTTCGAAGCGCGGGTCTGACCAGTCGAAGCGGCCGGCGTCGGTGACGCTACCGCCGAGGGCGACGCCGTGGCCGCTCATCCATTTGGTCAAGGAATTGATGACGATGTCGGCGCCGAGGTCTATGGTCCGCATGAGGCAGGGAGTGGTGAAGGTCGCGTCGACGACGAGAGGAAGTCCGTGGGCGTGGGCAACCTTGGCTATCCCCTCGATGTCGGCGAGGTCGAGCGCCGGGTTGCCTATGGTCTCGACGTAGAGCATTCGCGTCTTCGGCGTGATGGCGCGTTCGAAGGCTTCGGGCGCGTGGCTGGCGGCGAAGTTGGTCTTGATTCCCATGTCCGGCAGAATTGCATCGAACATCGTATAGGTGCCGCCGTACAGGTTGGGCGCGGAGACTATCTCGTCGCCCATCCTGGCTATTGTTACGATGGTATTGAAAATAGCGGCCGTGCCGGAGGCGACCGACACGGAGGCGGCACCGCCTTCCAGCTCGGTGATGCGGGCCTCGAGGACGTCGTTCGTCGGGTTGCCCAGCCGGGAATAGATGTTGCCGGCTTCCTGGAGGGAAAAAAGCCGGACCGCGTGTTCCGCGCTCTTGAACTGGTAGGCGCTTGTCCGGTACACGGGAACGGCTCGGGATAGCGTGGTCGGGTCGGGAACCTGGCCGGCGTGGACGGCGGCGGTGTCCAGCGAGCGTTTGCGTAATTCTTTCATCACATCCTCCAACGGCAAAGAGCCGGGGCCATAGCGACGAGTATTGCCTCTATCGCCAAGTTTCTGCACAATGTAAAGCATTATTGTCAGCATATTCGAAATTGCTGTCAATACAGCCAGCTTGATGGGGGATACGATGCCAGTACGCATACCCGACGACCTGCCAGCCGCGCGTCAGCTCGAAAACGAAAACATATTCGTGATGACCAACCAGCGCGCGTACCACCAGGATATACGCGAACTCCGCATAGCCGTCCTCAACCTTATGCCCACCAAGATGGTCACCGAGACGCAGTTGCTGCGGCTCCTCGGGAATACCCCGCTCCAGTTGCAGATCCGCTTCATCCGCATGTCGTCCCACGACTCGAGGAACACCCCGAGCGATCACCTGGACACGTTCTACGAGCCGCTCGACGACGTGCTCCACGAGCGCTTCGACGGCCTCGTTATCACCGGCGCGCCGGTCGAGACAATGCCCTTCGAGGAGGTCGACTACTGGCCCGAGCTTGTCCGTCTGATGGACTGGTCGGCGACCAACGTGTGGTCGACCATGCACATATGCTGGGGAGCGCAGGCGGGGCTGTACCACCACTACGGCATCGGCAAGCGTCCCCTGCCGGCCAAGATGTTCGGGTTGTACTACCACAAGGCTCTCGACCTTCGGGTGCCCCTGCTCCGCGGTTTCGACGAGGTATTCCTCGCGCCGCATTCGCGCCACACCGAGGTTCTGGGCTCGGACATCGAGAAGACGCCCGGGCTCAAGCTGCTCGCGTCATCCGAGCTGGCGGGTGCCTATCTGGCCGCGACGCCGGACGGACGCCGTGTATTTGTCACCGGCCACCCGGAGTACGACAAGCTGACGCTTAAGGCCGAGTACGACCGCGACGTCGCCAAGGGCCTGCCTATCGCTGTGCCCG
>CAZKJA010000149.1:1724-8786 GCA_964552925.1 uncultured Treponemataceae bacterium | reverse complement strand
GACTACACCGACTGGATCAGGATCACTGAAGCCCTGGTTCTTGCGGGTTTTTCCAAGGATCAAATCGCAGGCATCCTTGGTGGCAATTACCTCGGATTTCTTGGCAGGGCACTACCCGCGGGTCCTGTCCAGGCCGGAAAGGTCGTCTGACATGAAGGTGCTTATCGTCAACCAGGAAGAAGTCAGGCGCATTTTCCCCATGGGGGAGTGCATCGAGGTGATGGCGGAAGCCTTCGAGTCGCTCGCCAAGGGTAAAATCGCCCAGCCGCTTCGTACGATAATGGGAGTACAGGGCGGAAACGTTCTCGCCATGATGCCTTCGTACAACGAGGACATCAAGTCATTGGGAGCCAAGATCATCACGGTGTTCCCCGGCAACCACGGGACGGAATTCGACGCGCACCAGGGAATCGTGCTCCTGTACGAGGCAAGCCATGGGTCGCTCAAGGCTATAATCGACGCCACGGCGATCACCGGGATACGCACCGCCGCCGTGAGCGCCGTAGCCACCAGGATACTCGCGAACCCCGGAACCCGCAGCCTGGCGATCCTCGGCGCAGGCACGCAGGGGCGCGCGCATTTCGAGGCGATGCGGCTGCTCTTCGACTTTGAACGTGTCCACGTGTGGGACGTCTTCCCGGAAGCGGCAAAAAAGTTCGCCGGGAGCGAATCGAAGCGGACGGGACTCGATGTCCGTTACGCCGCGACCGCGGAAGAAGCAGTCGTCGACCATGACCTGATCTGCACGACGACCCCGGCGAAGGAACCCATCCTCATGGGTCGTTGGCTGAAACCTGGTGCCCATATCAACGCTATAGGCGCTTGCACGCCCTTGGTCCGGGAGTTGGACACCCAGGCAGTACTCGGCTCCAGGCTCTTCATCGACAGGATGGAATCCACCCAGCGGGAAGCCGGCGACTTCATAATCGCGAAGAATGAAGGGGCCATCGACGATTCGCACATCAAAGGGGAACTCGGCGATCTCGTCGCGGGGACGATCAAGGGAAGGCAATCCCGGGAAGAAATAACGCTTTTCAAGGCAGTCGGCCTTGCGATGCAGGATCTTGCCTCAGCCAATTACATATATGGAAAGGCAAGGAAAACCGGTGTTGGAGTGGAAGTGGAAATAGGTGGCCGCCACTTTGCCGTACAGGATTAATCAGGGAAAAGGATTTCGGGGAACCCCTGTATGGGGTGACCCTGCAAGCCTGTCGAGTGTGCTTACAGGAGGTTCGGGATGAAGACTTTGACCGCGATGCTTATTATCGCCATAGTGTACGCCGTAGGGGATTTTATCTCCAACAAGACGAAAGCATTCCTGTCCATGCTGTTCGTAGCCGCCATAATCTTCCTGGTGGGTTTCTGGATCGGCATCCCGCTCTCACTTTTTGATGATTCCAAGTTGATACCCGTTGCGATGGCCCTCATCGCCGTGCTTATGGTCCACATGGGCAGCATGCTCAAGCTGAGGGACCTGAAGGACGAATGGAAGACGGTCATAGTCGCCCTCGCGGCCCTTGTCGCCCTCGCCGCCGCGCTGTACTTCATCGGCACGCCGCTTATCGGGAAAGAAAAGGCCGTCGTAGCTATCGGACCGATCTCGGGTGGCGTGGTAGCCACGATGATCGTCAGCGAAGCGGCAAAAGCCAAGGGTCTCGACGCCCTGGCGGTCTTCGCTACTTTGCTCCTCGTGCTCCAGAGTTTCGTGGGACTCCCCGTTGCTTCGTTCTGCCTGAAACGCGAATCGAATAAATACATCGTTGCGTTCCGCGCTGGCAAAACCGGCAAGCCCACCGGCGACAAGAAAAGCGCCGATCCCGAAGTCCCGACGTTCAAATTGTTCCCAGCCCTGCCAAAAGCCCTTCAGACCCCCTTCATTCTGCTTGCCAAAACCTTCCTTGTCGCCTGGCTCGCCGTCACGGTAGCCGGCCTTGGCAAGAATGTGGTTCACCCGTACATCGTGGCATTGCTGTTCGGCATAATTTTCTACGAACTGGGCTTCATCGAGCACAAAGTTCTCGACAAAGCCAACTCGGGCGGACTCGCGCTGTTCGCCATGCTTGTTCCCATTTTCATGAGCCTCTCGAAAGCGACCCCAGCGATGGTCGGATCCCTCATCGTCCCTATGATAATTGTCTTCGTTGTCTCGGTTATCGGCATCGTGGTCGCATCGTTGCTCCTGAGCCGCATCCTGAAGTACTCATGGGAACTCTGCCTTGCGATCGGGATGACCTGCATGTTCGGGTTTCCCGGTACCTATATAATCAGCCAGGAAGTCGCCACATCGCAGTCGAGAACGCCTGAGGAGAAGGAATTCCTCCTCAAGCTTATACTGCCCAAGATGCTCGTCGCCGGATTCGCGACGGTGACAATCGGCTCCGTGATGCTGGCTGGATTCATCGTCAAGTTGCTTTAGTCCCGATAGAAACAGGAGAAAAACATGGTAATGGACAAGATTGTCTCGACCGCGTCGGAGATGCAGGGTGAATTGACTGAACTCCGCCAATTCATACACGCCCACCCGGAAATGGCCTGGAAAGAAGTTGAAACCTCGAAACTCATCGAGACGAAACTTCGCGCCCTAGGATTCCAGAATATACGCCGCGGGTTCAAAGGTACCGGATCGGGCGTGGTTGCCGACCTCAAGGGAAGCAAGAGCGGCCCATGCATCGCCCTGCGCGCCGACATAGACGCCCTTCCCATACGCGAGGAAAACGCCGTTCCCTACGTCTCGACGCTCGATGGCGTCATGCACGCCTGCGGCCACGACGCCCACGCGGCAATACTTATCGGGGCCGCGACGATCCTGTCCGGCATGAAGGAAAGCATCACGGGCACCGTCCGCGTCATCTTCCAGCCGGCCGAGGAAGCGGGAAACGATTCGGGCGCCCCTGCGATGATAAAGGAAGGCGCTCTCGAAGGCGTGGACGCGATCGCGGGCCTGCACGTCTGGTCACAGATGCCGGCGGGAACCTTCGGCATACGGAAAGGCCCGGCGATGGCATCGGCCGACATCTGGGAAGTCGTAATCCAGGGCCAAGGCGGCCACGGCGCGATGCCTCATACCGCAATCGACCCGACCGTTGCGCTGGCGCACATCATCTCTGTGCTCCAGACCGTTGTGAGCCGCGAGATAGATCCCCTGGAGAGCGCCGTCGTCAGCGTGGGGAAGGTTGAAGCCGGCAACGCGCCGAACGTCATCCCCGACAAGGCCGTGGTGACGGGAAACGTGCGCGCGACCAACCGAAAGACCAGGGATGGCATGGAAGCCAGGATGAAGCGCGTCATCGACGGGGTTTCGGCGGCGCTCCGCTGTACGTCGACCCTGAAATACACGCAGATCTACCCTGTTACCGTCAACGACCCCGCCATGACAGTCATGCTTGGGGACGTGGCCGGCCGGATGTTTGGAGCCGACAAGGTAATCGAAATGCCCATAGCGATGGGTTCCGAAGACTTCAGCTACTATGGCGAGAAGATCCCTGCGACCTTCGGTTTCCTGGGCATGGGCGACCCGCAAAAAGGCAGCGACAAGCCGCACCATTCGCCTCACTTCAATTCGAACGACGCGGTTCTGGCCAACGGCGCGGCCATGATGGCCGGTATGGCGCTAGAGTACCTCTCAGGCAGGAAATAAAAACGGGGCTGCTCTGGCGACGGGGCAGCCCATTCATCAAGCAATATACCGAGGCTCGAACGCGTTTCCGGCGACAAGCCCGCTTGCTCCACCAAGCTTCCCTCGATACTATGGCAAGCGAATACAATGAAAGACTGGAAAAAATCCTTCAATGCATTGTTGATCGCGGAATTCCTTGCCATCGCCGGTTTCGCGACGACAACCCCAATAATCCCCATGTATTTCAGGTCGCAGGGAATCGTCGACATCGCCGCGTTGAACTTCTGGTCCGGCTTGACCCAGACGGGCGGAGCCTTGGCGATGGCGATTTTCGCGCCCATCTGGGGCAGCCTGGCAGACAATTACGGCAGGCGCCTGATGCTGCTGCGGGCCATGTTCGGGGGCGCCTTGCTAATTGGACTCATGGCGCTGACGACCGAACCGTGGCAGGTAGCCGTACTGCGTACCTTGCAGGGCTGCATCACCGGTACGGTTGCAGCCGCGACGGTCCTCGTGGCGTCGATGGCACCCCAGGAGGAACTGGGTTACAGGCTCGGGCTCATACAGATGGCTGTATACCTGGGGAGTTCCATTGGGCCGCTATTTGGCGGCGTGATTGCCGACAGCCTGGGATTGCGCGCAAACTTCGTGGCGACGAGCGCCCTTCTCATCGTCGGCGGGTTTATCGTCACTCGCTTCGTCCACGAGGATTTCGCCCCGAAACCGCGGACCAACTCGATCCTGCGCAACGCAATCCCGGACTTCTCGCCGCTCTTCAAGACGCCGGTGTTGGCTTCCCTCATGGCCGTCGTGTTCGCGGTGCAGTTCGCCTCGTCGGTGGTTATGCCGATGCTGCCGTTGTTCATAATGCAGATGCTTGGCGGCTCGGCCGGGGTAAGCTCGCTTTCCGGGCTCATAATCGCGGCAGGTTCGATATCGGGAGCGTTGGCCGCCGTGGCGGTAGGCAAGGTATCCGGACGGTTCGGGTACGGCCGGACGCTACTTGTGTGCATGGCGGGAGCCACGCTCTTCTACCTTCCCCAAGGCTTTGTCGCCAGCCCCTGGCAATTGTTGCTGCTGCGACTGGGCTCGGGGGTGTTCCTGGGTGGCACGATGCCAAGCGTCAACGCGCTGATCGCGTCGTCGTGTGAAAGGGACAAGCAAGGCTCGACTTACGGGCTTTCATCGTCGATGGCGAATATGGGAGCCGCGCTCGGCCCGGCGGTAGGCGCGACGCTGGCGACGGTGGCCGGGTACCCATCGGTTTTCATCGCGACCGGCGGTATACTTGGGGCGGTCGGCATGGGCATAGCGGTGGCGAGGAGAAACCGGGGCGGTGAAAAATCGGACGGGGGCATGCAATGAGCGCCTTCGAAAAAACATTGGCCACAATCCTTGCGGCGATGCTCATAATAATTGTCACAGGGACGACTTACGGAGCCCTGACCGGCTCCCGCGCCAGGAAAATTGCGCGTCTGAACGTGCCCGTCGCCACTGGAGAGGCGGTATTCGATGGCCTGGGACGTATAAGGGTATCGACCGCCGACGATCCGCCGGCTATCGCCGTCATAGACATGGCCTTCCCGTATCCTGCCTCGGATCGCCAGTTCCGCGAAGAATTGCAACAGAAACGGACCGAGTTGCGCGCCGTGGCCAGCTCGTTTTTCTCCTCGCGCAAAGCCGGGGAATTGCGCCCCGCCGACGAGCCTGCAATCAAGGCGGCGCTTCGCGATACCCTGAATGGCATGCTTACGCTGGGCAGCATAGAGGCGCTGTATTTTTCAGAATTCCAGGTCGTCGAATAATCCGGATATCTCACACCTTGCCATGAGCCTCATACTTGCATCGTGGCCAGCCGCGGGGTATACCGTCAACATGCATGTAGAAATTCTGGCATTGTGCGACTTCGCCCAGGACGTGATGGGCAAGCTCAATATCGTCGGAGCCTTTGACGCGATCACCGTACGCGAATTCCCTTCGGTGCATCCGTTCATGTGCGTCGCCGCGCGGATACGGTTCCAGGTATACGAACTCGGCAACCATTCCGTCCGCATGGAACTCGTCGACGGAGCGGGCGACCGCCTTGCTCCCGCTCTCGACGGGGCGATGAACGTCGACGGTATAGGCGGCGACTCGGCCTGCGCCAACCTCGCGCTCAACATCGTGAACCTTCGCGTTGAACGGGAAGGCTCCTGGAAACTGTCGCTTTCAATCGACGGCCAGGAACGCGCATCGGTGCCTTTGTACATCCGTCGGGCCAAGCCGCAGCGGACATGAACCGGCTCTGCGTAGATTGAGCACAGCCATCATGAAAGTATTTCCCTCCCTGTTTCAATACTACACACCAGCATGGGTATATTTATCACCTGCATTGTTTCATTTTGAAACATATCCATGACAAACTCGCATCAAAATGCATAGAGCTATTGTTGAAAAGCAACGAACTCCTCCTTTTTGACCAGCTGACATCGAAAATATTTAAATTTAGCTGGGAATCCACTTCAATCGGGTGCCTGCTACATTGTGTATCCACCTGTGTTGCTTTGGTCTGCCACATCAAGAATCCAACAGGATGTACATGATGAAATCGAAGAGATTTACATGATTTGAAGAGGGAAGAAGATCAAATTCAATGATTCTATTATCTTGTAAATCTTTTCTTATCCTGTAAATCCTGTTTCTATTGAATTGAAGCTTGGTATCCACTTCAATCAAGTGCCTGCCACATCTTGCATCGACTTGAGTCAAATGAATACTCCGCTTTATACACTTCATTTTTGATCAATAATTATTTCAACAAAGCATATAAATTTTTGGCACAAATCTTGCATATATTTTCTCGACGCGGAAAAGCCGTAGGCAAAAAATACCGCGGCAACACTTTACCCAACACCTATCAAGGAGGTTCATAATGAAGAGCGTAGTGAGTTACAACCCGGTTTCCATCCTGTCCAACGTGGACAACTGGGACCGGCTGGTCGACGAATTCTTTGGCAGGGACGAGCAGTACCCCGGAAGCGCCGGCACAATGGGCTACCCCGTCGTAGACATCCGCGAGGAAAAAGAGAATTACGTGCTCGAGGCCGAGCTTCCCGGTTTTGCCGAAAAGGACGTCGACATCAAGGTGAACGACAGGATCCTGACGGTCGCCTCGACCAAGGAGGAGGCCAAGAAAAACGAACGCGAGGGTGTATGGCTCATCCGGGAGCGCGGCATCAGGACCTTCCGCCGGTCGTTCAGCATGCCCCGTGACGTGGACCTGGACGCGATAAAGGCCACCTTCAAGGATGGCCTGCTCACCGTGCTCCTTCCCAAGCGGCCCGAAGCCCGCGAGAAGACGATCGCGATAGCACGGGGCTAATACGCTCTGCCAGCACTAATTCGCCTCGAAAACAGGCCGCCCGCCCGGCGGCCAGTTTTCGAGGCGCATATCGTCAATAGCATTT
>CAZKJA010000149.1:0-1714 GCA_964552925.1 uncultured Treponemataceae bacterium | reverse complement strand
TTACCACATATTATACTATCAACAAGTTTTCCTAAGGAGGAATTATGAAGCGTATTCTGACAGTAGCGGTACTTCTTATCGCAGTCGCCGGTTTCGCGTTCGCGGCTGGCGGCCAGGAATCCCCGGGGGGGGTCCAGTTCATCATGAACAACGGGGCCGAGCCGCAAACGCTCGATCCCTCGAAGATCCAGGGCGTGCCGGAGCACAAGATATACATGGCCCTGTTCGAGGGACTCGTAGGGTACGATCCCAAGACCTCGCTCGCCGTCCCCGGCGTCGCGGAGAGCTGGACCGTCAGCGCGGATGGCAAGCAGATCAACTTCAAGCTCCGCAAGACCACCTGGTCGGATGGAACCAAGATCACCGCCCAGACGGTCGTCGACAGTTGGCTTCGAATGCTCGACCCGAAGACCGCGTCGGAATACGCGTATATGCCCGGCATGATAATCAAAGGCGCTGCCGACTATAACGGCGGCAAGGCCGGCAAGGAAGCCGTCGCCATCCGCGCCCTCGACGAATACACATTCCAGTGCGACCTCCTCGGCCCGATGCCGTACGCAGTCGACATGATGGCCCACTATTCGTTCGCCATCCTGCCGATGCACGTGATCAACGCCAAGGGCGACGACTGGATCAAGGTAGGGAACATCGTAGGGAACGGCCCCTTCCTGCTTGCCGAGTGGAAGCCCCAGGAATCGATCACCTTCGTCCAGAACCCCAAGTATTGGGACGCCAAGACTGTCAAGATTTCCAAGCTGACACTGCTCCCGATCGACGACAACCTGACCGCCTACAATAAATTCAAGGCCGGTGAAATCGATTGGGCCCATGGAATTCCGCTCGACTTGGTCGACGAGATCAAGCTCCGCCCCGACTACCAGGTGGCCCCGCAGGTCGCTACCTACTACTACATCTTCAACGTCACCCGCAAGCCGTTCGACGACGTCCGCGTCCGCAAGGCGCTGACGCTCGCTCTCGACAGGCAGGAACTCGTCAACAAGGTAACCAAGGGCGGACAGCTCGCCACGACCGCCATGGTCCCGGCGATGGCCGGCTACACCCCTGCCAAGGGTCTGGGTTTCAACGTCGAACAGGCCAAGAAGCTGCTCGCCGAAGCCGGTTTCCCCGGCGGCGCCGGTTTCCCCAAGGTTCCCATCCTCTACAATACCCATGACGGTCACAAAAAGATCGCCGAGTGGGCCCAGGAATCATGGAAAAAGAACCTGGGCATCGAGGTATCGCTCGTCAACCAGGAGTGGAAGACCTTCCTCGACACCCGCTCGAACGCCCATGATTTCTTCATATCGCGCGCCGGTTGGGTAGGCGACTATCTCGACCCGAACACCTTCCTCGACATGTTCATCATCGGTTCCGGCAACAACGACGGATTGTACGCGAATACCGAGTACGATACCCTCATAAAGAAAGCCGCGACGATGAAGTCTGGCGCGGACCGTATGGCCACGCTCCAGAAGGCCGAAGCCCTCCTGATCACCGCCGACCAGGCAGTTCTCCCCTTCTACCACTACGTCGAGCAGGACATGATAGACACCAGCAAGTGGGACGGCTGGTACGCCAACCCGCTCGGAGTCCACGACTGGAAATATATCGGCCCCAAGAAGAAGTAATGGAAAATGGGATTGATCCGGGGCATCCGCCCCGGACTTTCCGGAAAGCCGCCCGAAAGGGCGGTTTTTTTTCGTCGTGGCGCGAT
>CAZKJA010000148.1:234-8812 GCA_964552925.1 uncultured Treponemataceae bacterium | reverse complement strand
CAAGGCCAAGGATGCCTCGGAGAGCTACTCAAAGGCCGTCAGCTGGATATCCAGGAATCGTCTGACGGGGTTCAGACGCGACTACTACGACCGCAAGGGGGCTTTGCTCAAAACCTTGACGGTGCTGGAAACTAAAACCGTCGGCAAGTATATGATGATCACCAAGACCGAGATGCACAACGTGCAAAAAAACACCCGCACCCGAATGCAGTTTGACAAGCTAAAACTGGATGCGGGGCTTACAGACGAGCTGTTCTCCGAGCGTACGCTCACGAGGGGTTTGTGATGAAACAGGCACACCCATCCCGGATTTCTTCCCGGACTGCGGCCGCCATCCTCACCGCCGCTTTCCTGGTGCTGCTGCCCATCGGGGCGCTCTTTGCCGACGACGGACTCTCCGTGAGCGGTTACGGCCGCACGAAGATCGGCGCGCTCGTAGCGGGCGGCGAGCTCTTCATGCTCGAGAATACGCTTGATGCCAGGCTGGATTGGGATTTCGACGACGCTCTTATCCATGTCGATATGGCCTTGCAGGAACTGCAAGGCGAGGTTGCCACACTGGAACTCCGCGAGCTGTATGTGCAATACACCGGGGCTGCCTTTGATTTCCGCATAGGCAAACAGCAGGTGATCTGGGGCAAGAGCGACGCCGTCTTCATCACCGACCTCGTATCGCCCAAGGACCTTTCCCGCTTCCTGGTTCCTGATTTTGTCGAACTACGCCGGGCGGTCACCGGAGTACGCGCGAACGGCTACGCGGGCAAGCACAACCTGGATCTGGTATGGCTGCCGCTCTTCACTCCGACTATTCCGCCCTCCTCTGCCTCGATCTGGGCACCCGCGCTGCCGTATCCCGTGACCCCGACTATCACGGCAGCGGCGTTGCCGGAACTGTCGCTGGAAAACGGCGAATTATTCGCCAAGTACTCGTACCTGGGCAGTTCATTCGACCTCAGCCTGATGGGCGGCTGGTTCTGGAACGACACGCCGTCGTACATTGTCACGGCGCCGCCGCCTGGACTACAGCTCCAGGGCGAGTACTACCGGAGCGCCGCCTTCGGTTACGGCATAGCCGCGACGGTCGGTCCGTTGATACTGCGCTCGGAAGGCGCGATGCAGCTCGACAAGCGTTACCAAGCGGAAATTTCAAGCTACAATGAAGGATATACTGAAAAGCACGGCATCCAGTACCTGATCGGAGCGGATTTCTCCGTCCTCGGCACGACCTTCGGCCTGCAGTTCATCCAGGACGTTATCCTTGACCACGAAGCCGCACTGTCGAACGAGGAGTTCACCAATACCGCTACCGTGATGGTCGTGCGGACCTTCGCCCGTGAGACCTTGCGCCTGGAAGCGCTCGCGTATATCGGGCTGGACGTGCCGGATGCCTTTTTCAAAACCCAGCTAGTCTGGAAGATGACCGACGCGCTCGAACTCGCCGGCGGGGCTTGGCTGTTCCTCGGGGACGAGGGGCAGTTCGGGCAATACGACGGCAACGACAGCGTTTTCATCAGCGCGAAGCTGTCGTTTTGATGAACTGGCAAGTACGGTACGCGGGCTTTTACTCTGGGGCAACCCGCAGTATAGTTGTATGCGACAGCCATGCGTATCGTATACGACAACCTCGGACCCGATTCACGCCTCCCGGTCAAACCGATCGCTCCGGTTCGCGGCATCCGTGAAACGGTGACGGTAGTCCGCGTGGGCCGGGTCTGGAGCGGGGCCCGCGCGTACCGCCTGATGCAGGAAGCCCGGGAAGACCTTGCCATGGAGCGGTTCGCGTAGTCCCCGATATGATCAAACAAGCACAGCCTTCATTACGGAGCATGCAATGATAGGAACCAGCATACTAGTCAACGGCCGCCTCGCTCCTCCGTCCGAGGCCAAATTCGGGCTGGACGATATCGACATTACCAACGGGTACGGATGCTACGAGACGCTCAAGGTGCGCGCGGGCGTTTTATACTTTGCCGCGTTCCATGCGGAACGGCTCTTGCATTCGGCGGGAATCCTGGGCATCGCCAATGGCGCGCATGCAGGCGAGCTAGCCACGGCGCTGGAGTCATTGGTCCGCGACAATGCCGTGCCCGAATGCAATGTCAAGGTAATGATGATAGGGCACGAGGGGAGGAACGCCGACTGGTACGCCTTCCTGCTGCCTCCTGTCGTGCCCTCCGCCCGCTCGTATACCGACGGGGTCCAGGCTCTCCTGTTCCGGGGGGAGCGGCACTTCCCGAACGCGAAGAGCCTCTCGATGCTGCTCTCGACGGTGGCGTACCGTCTCGCTTCCGGAATGGCTTGCTACGACGCGCTCCTCGTGAACAGCCGCGGCGAGATTACCGAAGGCACGCGCACAAACCTGTTCTACGTCAGATCGGGCGATTCGACAGCCGTGTACACGCCGCCGCTCGCCGATGTGCTCGATGGCATAACGAGGCGAACCCTGATCGGGGCGCTCGCGGCCGTCGGCGTTCGCGCGGTCGACCGGCCGCTCCGCGTCGAGGAGGCCCTCGGCGGCGAGTACGGCCTGATGGTGACCAGCACCTCAAGCCGCGTGATACCGGTGAGCGGACTCCTGGGGCCGGTGTCGGTCGCGGCAATAGTGGAACCGAAATCAATCTCCTGTGCGGCGCTTGCCATGCCCCCTGAGATTGCCCGTATTCGCGCCGTCTATGATTCCTATCTTGAACACTATGCGCAGAGGCTCGGGGGATTGTTGTAGATCAAGAATGTTCAATTCTGGCGGATCAAATCCAGAAGTATTCCCTGGCAGGATGCGCGTCAGTCATGGATTTAATCGTTGTGAATTGGCTTGACAGGAAGGACCGAGGGATCTATACCGAAATCCATCAGGATACGCAGGCGGCGTCTATTCCTTCGACAGGAGTGTTGCCATGAAAATCCGAATGATGGCTTTTTTCGTTGCGCTGCTGGCGTTATCTGTTTCCTTTGCGGAACCTCCGCAGGCCCTACGCACCGGCGTCGTACAATTCGAGATAAAGAACGACATCGGACTTGAAAACGCGGGCGTGATAATACCGGAAATATTGGCGTCGTACCTCAAGGGATTCAGCAAGTTCAACCTCATCGAGCGGGTACTGCTGAGCAAGGTCTTCGAAGAGCATGAACTTCAATTAAGCGGGGCCATCGACGAAAAAATGGCTGTGCAGGTGGGGCAGGTCTTTGGCGTGGAGGCATTGATCTCCGGTTCCGCCATGAAGATCGGGAAGACCATTTCCATAGCCGGAAGGACGATCGACACCAGGACCGGAGAGATTCTGGCTTCGGGGACGGTGGCGTTCACCGACATAAACACCGTCGAGCTCTACCTGGAAGAGTTGGCGAACCTATTGGC
Organism: uncultured Treponemataceae bacterium; assembly: GCA_964552925.1. Lineage (GTDB taxonomy): Bacteria > Spirochaetota > Spirochaetia > Treponematales > UBA12059 > SZUA-370. The sequence continues at coordinate 5,457 of CAZKJA010000148.1, read as the reverse complement.
CGGCGTCTCGAAGGATGAACTAAACAGGAGACGGGTTGCGCACGAACTGTCGAAGAGCAAGTACGGCACCAGGCTGGGAGCGGGATTCGCGCAAACCCAGGGCGGAACCGGTGGGATGGCGGGCCTGCTCATCAGTCTATACGGCCAGACAAAATATCTTGACGCCGAATTTACAGGCATCGCCCCGGTTCTTGGAAGCGCGCCCATGATCGCCGCGCTGATGAACGTCAACCCCTTCACCCATTTCGGTTTCGGAGCCGGATATCTTTTCAATAGCGATGAGCTCGATAAAAGCGAGTTCGAGCGTAAAAGCGGGCAGTATCACTCAATTCTGGTAGGTCTCAACATACGTGCGACGGCTTCACTTCGGGGAGGCATTTACCTGGGCCCCGTGCTGGCGTCGTCGATCGGCGTTTCGGACTATCCGGGCGGTGTAAAGGATCTGTTGGCAAACTATAAGGGCGGATTCTCGTTGGGTGATCCCATACCGCCGGCCATCCTCATGGATCTGGAGTACAGTATTACCAGGAATCTTTCGGCAAGGTTCATGTTTGTCATGAACGGCACCGGGGAAGACATCGGACTGAACGAGACTGGCTCGGATCCCGATCCCCCGGCGAGCAGTTCCATGTCAACCAGCTATTTCATCCTGTCGGTCGGATACAGTTTTTCACTGTGATGCCGCTTGAAAAAGCACCCGCTTGTCAGCGGAGCAACATGAATATAACAAGTATCATGGCCAGCGCCTCCTGCCGGGATGGTGGCGTTATTATGCCTCTGGAACGTTTCAGTGCAATTCCAGATTAAAATCCGGAATTGCATCTGACACGCTTTTCCAACAGGCTTTCATCGTCAGGGGAAGTTCGTTTCCTTTATTCATCGCATTGCTATTCGTAGAAACCGCGGGCAGCAACCATCTTTATTGAACATTCTGCGGGAAATTCTTTGCATGTGCTACCCGCCGGGCTATACTTGGGTGAGGATCGACGAAATGCGGCCTTCTCCAGGCCGCTGTCTCCGGTCCGGGAGGAGGAAAGGAACGACGCACCGGTTCGCGTCGAGACCGGCCCGTCCGTACCTAATCGAAGTGCCAAGGATACAATTATCCCTCATTATGGCCTTGTCCGCGCTGTGCTTTGTTCTCGAGGCCCAGGAAACAGCGGTTTCGACCGAGCAATCCAGCCTGAAGTACGGGGTAGCCTTTCTCGGGTTTGATTCAGGCGATATATCGGAATCCGGCCTGAATATCCTGTCGGATCTGGTTCGTCATGAAATTTCCATCTCCCCGGGCTTCACGCTGGTCGAACGAGGCAATGTCGACCAATTGCTCAAGGAACTGGAACTCCGTCTGTCGGATGCCTTCGATGCTAGCGATCCTGTCCGTATCGGCAAGATGGTTGGCGCGAGCAGTTATATAGTAGGCAGGATAGGTTTGCTCGGATCGCTCTACATCATATCCCTCCGCATGGTCGATGTTGAAACCGGTCGGGTGGCAAAAACGATCAACGAGGAATTCATCGGCCCTCTGGAGGACTTGCGCAAGCCGGTCCGCATAGCCGCGCAGAAGATACTCGGCATCCCCGGGATCGAGGTGAACCAGGGAGAATTCATCAGTGTCGAGACGGATCCTCCCGGTGTTGGAGTGTACGTAAATGGCCTTTTCGAAGGCAACGGCCCCGTCGTAGTCCGAGTGCCAAAGCCTGGCAAGTACGATGTCAAGCTCAGCACCGACGGTTACAAACCCTGGTCTCAGAATGTGACGGTAGACAAGAACGCCACGTTCTTCCTCAAGGCGCGCCTGATAAAACAGGACAAAATCGTGGACGAACGGACGAAGGCCTTGCAGGACGGCCGGGTGGCTTTCCTTACGTATACGACGATCTATGCCGCCGCTGCTTCCGAGGCGCTCCTGTACGCGTTCGGTTCGGACAACTTGAGACTTTATATCGGTCTGCCTTTATTGACGTCCCCGCTTGCGTTCTTTGGTGCGCTGAAGGCTACCGAAGGCATAATCATGAACTCTGGCCGCTCCTTCATGATCATCTCCAGTACGATATGGGGCAGTACTTGGGGTATCGCGGCATCCATAGCATTCGGATCGACTCCGGGCGGATATGAGGGCGAGGCCTTCCCACCGGTATACGCGGGACTGAGCGTCGCCGGGGGCCTCGTGTACGGAGGCCTGTCAACCTGGCTTACCTCGGGGGACGAACCTTTCCCGGCTTCGCGCGTCTGGCTCTACCACCTCGGCTCCATGCTCGGAGCGTTCCTTGGACTCGGTGTGCCGTATGTGCTTGGCGTGGAATCGCCGGCCGTTGTATACGCGGGAATGCTGAGCGGTTCGCTTGCCGGTTCGGCCACGGCGCTATGGCTTACGCGCGATTACACTGAGGGAAGGAACGTGGGGAACGTGTCATTCATGCCCGTCTTGCCGATGCCTGTGTACCTGGATGGCGACCAAGGCGTAGGCATTCACTTCCCGATACTGAACGTTCGCTATTGAATGCCGCTGTGATGCATAATGAATAGCCATGGCGCACAATACAATCAAATCGAGCTATGCGGCCCTGTCGGAACGTCTGAACCGCTTCCCGCAAGGCGCTCCACCTTCGGACATCCTGTTCGCCATCCTCCGCCAGCTTTTCGACGAGAAGGAAGCAGGGCTCGTATCGCTCCTGCCTGTCAAGCCTTTCGACGCGGAACGCGCGGCCGTGGCTTGGCATACCAGCCCCAGCGAGGCAGCGAAGATTCTTGGCGGCCTCGCGGACAAGGCGCTGATCCTGGATACCGAGCGCGACGGGAAGACGACATACTGCCTGCCGCCCCCGATGGCCGGCTTCTTCGAGTTCTCCATGATGAGGTTGCGCGGCGACATCGACCAGAAGGCGCTCGCCGAGCTGTTCTACCAGTACCTCAACGTAGAGGAAGACTTCATCAAGGCTTTGTTCACCGAAGGCAAGACCCAACTCGGCCGGGTGTTCGTCCAGGAACCAATGCTGCCAAAGGCGCCGGCGCCGGAAGAATCCTCCGGACACGCGCCCAGGTTCACTAGCCTCGCGCCATCACCCGGGGACCAGGCCCTGCTTGTGCTCGATTACGAACGCGCCAGCGAGGTCATCAAGACGGCTACGCATATAGGCGTCGGCATGTGCTACTGCCGACACAAGATGATGCACCTCGGCCGCGTCTGCGACGCCCCGATGGACATCTGCATGACCTTCAACGGCTCGGCCGAGTCGCTGACCAGGCACGGCCACGCGCGGGCGATAAGCGTTACCGAGTGCATGGACCTGCTCGACGCCGCGTACGAGCACGGCCTCGTGCAGTTCGGCGAGAACGTTCAGCGGCGGGTCAACTTTATTTGCAACTGCTGCGGGTGCTGTTGCGAGGCCCTCATCGCCTAACGCCGCTTCGGCATCCTGCACCCGGTGCATACTACCAACTTCATGCCCAGGGTCAACGTCGATACGTGCACCGGTTGCGGCAAGTGCGTGGAAGCCTGCCCGGTCGAGGCTATGGCCCTTGTGTCGGCCGAGGATCCGAAGCTCCCGAAGCGGCGCAAGGCCAGGGTGCTCGAGGATTCGTGCCTCGGTTGCGGAGTCTGCGTCCGCGCATGCCCGACAGGCGCGTTGTACCTCGTGTCGCGGCCTCGGCGCGTGTTGACGCCGGTCGATTCGACCCACCGCGCCGTGCTGATGGCGATCGAGCGCGGCAAGCTCCAGAACCTGATATTCGACAACGGCGCCCTCGCGAGCCATCGCGCGATGGCGGCGATCCTCGGCGTGATCCTCAAGCTGCCGCCGGTCAAGCAACTGATGGCGAGCGAGCAGATGAGGAGCACGTACCTGCTCAAGCTTCTGTCGATCGCCAAGAGCTGAGGCCGGAACGATCCGCCACGCCTTCAATGCGGAGCCAGACATCTGTTTCCCGCGACGAGGCGCAAAAGCGAGCGAGGATGCCCGTCAACCTTCCCGCGCCAGGCTGTCCCAGATCGTCATCCCGCCGTGCTCGACCCTTTGTTCCCAGTTTACGCAGGCATCGCAGGGTTCCCTCATCACCGCCAATTTGTGGCAGACGCCGTAATCGAAGTGCTGGCAACCGCCGCACGCTTCTACCCGGGTCTCTTGTACCCTCCGCTCGCCAAGCGCGTCTGCGGCTAGCGTTACTTTATGCATGGCGCATGATAAAATGGTTTTTCCGATAACGCAAGGTCAACTCGCTCGCGGCTCGATGTGCTCCTCGTCGAAGGAACCCGAGACGCCGAACGCCGTGGTCTTCGGCCTTATCTCGTATTCCTTAGCCTGTACACGAGTTCCCGAACGAAGCGGTACGAACGGGCGACCGAGGCTATCTCGACCCGTTCGGACGGCGAATGGGGGTATCGGATGTTCGGGCCAATCGACAGCATGTCCCAGGATGGGAAGCGCGGTCTGAACAGCGCCGTTTCCAGGCCGCCGTGGGTGGAGCTCACCTTGGGATCCTTGCCGAACATTTCGCGGTATGTGGCCTTGGCCATCGCGAGCAGGGGGCTATCGGTATTGGGTGGCCAGGCCGGCGTTTCGGCCGGCCGTCTTTGCGCGATCCGCCAGCCGTGGTCGGCCGCGCCTTGGATTCGGCGCTCTACGGTCGAGGCGAGGCGTTCCTTCTCTTCGTCCGACGAACTGCGGACCATCACCGAGGTGTCGAGTACGAAATTGACGTCCACGATGGAGCCGGCAAGATGGCCGAGGTTCAACGAGGTGCGAATCAGGCCCGGCATTTGCGGTTCCATCGCGACGAGACCGTTAGGAAGCGCCCCGAGCATCGCCAGCATGGATCCCGTACCGGCGGGGTCGAGGGACAGCGCGGGATGGTCGATCGGCGCGGCGAGCGGCGCAAGCTCTGCGACCAGCCCAGGGTCCCGTTTGCCGAGCGCTATCCTGGTGGCCTTCGCCTCTGCCACGAAAGCTTCCCGGAAAATCTCCATCCGATCGCTTGCGAAGCCGATTATGGCGCTTGCCTCGCGCGGGATTGCGTTGGCGGCGGTGCCGCCGGAGATCCACGCGAGGTAGAGCGGTTCCCTTGTTTCCACGAGGAGTTGCACCAGCACGAGAGATGCGTTGGCCCGCCCTTTGTCTATATCGACGCCGGAATGGCCGCCTTGGAGGCCTCCTACCGAGGCCTTGAACCAAACCAGGTCCGCCGGCGGTTTGGCCGAAGCGTGTACGAGTTCAGCGGCGGTGC
>CAZKJA010000148.1:0-224 GCA_964552925.1 uncultured Treponemataceae bacterium | reverse complement strand
GCTCCGGCGCACCCTATGGTTATTTCCGAATCATCCTCTCCGTCAAGGTTGAGGAGCGCCTTTCCCGACAGCAGGTCCGCGGCAATGTTCCTCGCTCCGCTCATGCCGTCTTCCTCGTTTGTCGTGAACAAGCATTCGAGCGGGCCGTGTTCCAGCGTGTCATCATCGAGGATCGCAAGCGCCATCGCGACACCGATGCCGTTGTCGGCGCCGAGCGTCGTGCC
>CAZKJA010000147.1:7245-8839 GCA_964552925.1 uncultured Treponemataceae bacterium | reverse complement strand
ATCCGACTACCACCGATGGTAGCTTTTGAGTGTAGCAACAAGGTTCGAGGAACCAGCTAAGTATCAAGGCCGATCCAGAAACAAGCGTCGATAAACTATCTTTCCTGTATAAAGCGCCTGAGCCTTGCGATTTCCTCGGTGGTCCTCGCAGGCGCAGGTCCGCCAACCAGACAACGCCGGGAGACACAGGCAGCCGGTTTCAGGTATTCCGCAAGGTCGACAGCCTTGATCCCGGCTTGGCCAAAGGCGCCCGAAACCATGGCCAGCTGGGCGTCGTCGAGAAACGGAAGCCCCACACCCTTCGCGGTCGCCATCGCTATCGCCGACTTGGTGGCGGCGTAGGCATCCCTGAACGGCACTCCCTTGACGACGAGCAGTTCCGCGAGGTCGGTCGCCTCGGCAAAACCAGTCTCGAGCGCGGCGGCCATCGCGGCCGGTTTCGGCTTCAGAGCCTCGAGCAGGGCGACGAAAGCCGGCAGGACGCCGGCCAGCGTATCGCGCAGGTCGAACACGGCCGCCTTGTCCTCCTGCAGGTCGCGGTCGTATCCGAGAGGCAGGCCCTTTTGTATTGTAAGAAGTGACACGAGGGCGCCGAACACCCTGCCGGTTTTGCCGCGTATAAGTTCCGCGACGTCGGGATTGCGTTTCTGCGGCATTATGCTCGAACCGGTCGAGCACTCGTCGGCGATATCCATGAAACCGAACTCGGCGCTCGACCACAGGATAATCTCCTCGCAGAACCGCGAGAGGTGCATAAAAAGCGTAGAGGCCGCGGCCGCGTACTCTACGCAAGCGTCGCGGTCGGCGGTGGCATCCATCGCGTTGCGACTAGGCCGCGAGAACCCGAGAGCCTTTGACACTGCCTCGCGGTCGAGCGGCAGGCCGGAGCCCGCGACTGCGGCGGACCCGAGCGGGCACTCGTTGGCGCGCGCGGCCGCGTCGTGGAAGCGGCCATAGTCGCGCTCGAGGGCCGCGGCCCAGGCGGGCAGGTGGAAGCCGAGCGTGGACGGCTGGGCGCGCCTCATGTGAGTATACGCCGGCATGTACGTCTCGACATGCTCCGATGCGAACTTGCATAACGCGGCGATCACGTCGAGGATGCCGTTCCCGGCTTCGGTAAAGGCGGAACGCAAGTACAAGCGCATGTCCAAGGCGACCTGGTCGTTGCGGCTGCGGCCGGCATGGACCGACTTGCCCGAATCGCCTAGCCGCCTCGTCAATTCCTGCTCGATGAACGAATGTACGTCCTCCGCGCCGGGATCGGGCGACAGGCTTCCCGCGCGGGCTTCGACGAGCATGCGCTCCAGCTCGATGGCTAACGCCTTTGCCCGCCCGGCCGGAATGACTCCGCGGTCGCCGAGCATCGAGGCGTGCGCCGCCGAGCCGGCCAGATCTACCTCGAGCAGCCTGGAGTCGACCGTGAGCGACGAAAGGAAAGCGTCTACGCGGGGGTCGAGCCCGGACGCCGAAGTCTCCCAGAGCCGGAGGGCGGCGGCCATCCTACTTGGCCTTCTTCGGTCTGCCCGGCTTTTTGGCGACGCCCTTGGCCGCTTTGGCAACGGCTTCTTTTACAGCTTTGTCAACGCCCGGTTTG